>NZ_JAFRFW010000487.1:0-2973 GCF_017434145.1 Saccharopolyspora sp.
ACTCCCTCCCCGGACGCCGACCGGCCGGGCGGTGCGAACACTTCCGCACCGCCCGGCCACCGCTGATTCGAGGCGGGCCGAAGATGTGTCCGAGATCTCACACCGGAGCCGTATTGCTCGTGCAACGAGGCCGTAACAAGGTGTAGTTAGCTCGCCTAAATAAAAGATTGCGGAGAGGTGGCCTCATGTGCGGCATCACGGGTTGGGTGTCCTTCCAGCGGGACATGACAGCTCAGGACCGGATTCTGCGAGAGATGACCGAGACCATGTCCTGCCGCGGACCGGATGATCAGGGCGTCTGGACCGCGCACCACGCCGCGCTGGGACACCGCCGGCTCGCGGTGATCGACCTGCCGGGCGGCACCCAGCCGATGCAGGTCGACACCCCGGACGGACCGGTCGCGATGGTCTACTCCGGCGAGGCCTACAACTACACCGAACTACGCGCCGAGCTGCGCCAGCGCGGGCACCGGTTCGACACCGACTCGGACACCGAAGTCGTGCTGCGCGGCTACGTCGAGTGGGGCGAAGCGGTGGCCGACCGGCTCAACGGGATGTACGCGTTCGCGATCTGGGACTCCCGGACCGAAAAGCTCGTGATGATCCGCGACCGGATGGGCATCAAGCCGTTCTACTACTACGAGACCGACGACGGCGTGCTGTTCGGTTCCGAGCCGAAGGCGATCCTGGCCAACCCGCTGGCCGAGGCCGTGGTGGGCGCGGACGGGATGCGGGAGATCTTCGCCTCGGCCAAGACTCCCGGATTCGCCATCTGGCAAGGGATGCGCGAACTGCAGCCCGGGCACCTGGCCGTGGTCGACCGCAACGGGCTGCGCGAGCGGTGCTACTGGCGGCTGGAGGTCTCCGAGCACACCGACGACGAGCAGGCCACCGCCGCGCATGTGCGCGAACTGCTCGACGACATCATCGGCAGGCAACTGGTCGCCGACGTGCCGCGCTGCGCGTTGCTCTCCGGCGGGCTGGACTCCTCGGCGATGACCGCGCTGGCCGCCCAGCAGCTCGGCGTCAACGGCGAGACCGTGCGCAGCTTCGCGGTCGACTTCCCCGAGCAGGCCGAGAACTTCCAGGCCATCGAGGTGGCCCCAACGCAGGACACGCCGTACGTGCACGCGGTCGCCGAGCACGTCGCCAGCGATCACTCCGACATCATGCTCGACGGGGCGTCGCTGGCCGACCCGGCCGTGCGGCGGGCAGCGGTGGCCTCCCGGGATTTCCCCGTCGGCATGGGAGATCGGGACAACTCGCTGTACCTGCTGTTCCGGGCGATCCGGGAGCAGTCGACGGTGGCGCTGTCCGGCGAGTCGGCCGACGAGATCTTCGGCGGCTACCCCTGGTTCCACAACGACCGGCAGCGCTACGCCGACACGTTCCCGTGGCTGGTCGATTCGCCGATCTTCTCGATGGAGGTGCTCGACGAGCAGACCCGGCGCAAGCTCGACCTGCCCGCCTACATCGCCGACCACTACCGGTCCGCGCTGCGCGAGGCCCCGCTCAAGGACTCCGAAACCGGACTGGAAAAGCGCATGCGGCAGGTCTGCTACCTGCACCTGACCCGCATGGTGCAGACGCTGCTCGACCGCAAGGACCGGCTGAGCATGGCCGTCGGGCTGGAAGTGCGGGTGCCGTTCTGCGACCACCGCCTCGTGCAGTACGTGTTCAACACGCCGTGGTCGTTGAAGACCTTCGACGGGCGGGAGAAGAGCATCCTGCGGGCGGCCACCCGCGACGTGCTGCCCGCCTCGGTCGCCGACCGCAAGAAGAGCGGCTACCCGGGCAGCTTCGACCCGAACTACCTCGCGGCGATCCAGTCGCAGGCCCGCGAGCTGTTCTCGGCCAACCACGAAGTCCTGGAGTTCTTCGACCGCGACGCGCTCAAGACCGCCACCGAGACCACCGGTGATGCGGTCACGACCGCGCAGCGCAACGGAATCGAACGAGCCCTGGACATCGCGGCCTGGTACGACCTGCGCAAGCCGACGCTGAAGCTGGACTGACGAGCTGCTGCTCTCGCCGGTGATGGGCCCTTCGCCTCGCAAGATCGGGCGAAGGGGCCCATCACTCGCATTACGACCCGGGTCGGAGCGGGAGGCGCCAGTGCCGCCCTGGCAGGCGCACCGAGTGCGCGCCGTCCGCGGCGATCGTCAGCTCGTACTGGTCCGGTGCGGGTTTTCCGGCGTCCTGCCACCACGAATACGCCGTGTCGGCCTCGTCCCAGAGCCGCCGCGGACCCAGCTGGTGCACCGTCCACGGATGTTCTCCGCGCACCATGGTGACCCGCGCCCAGGAATGCGACCGGATGTCGTGCAGCTCGATCAGCCGGTGAGCGTCGTCGGTGTCCTCCACGGTGAGGTAGCAGTCCGGCACCCGGAGGCCGATGGTGAACGAAGCCGCGGAGAAATCCACCATCTCGAACAACTCCAGCGGTTCGCGTGCGGTGCTGCTGCGTTCGGCATCGTCGAGCTCGTCCGCCGCCGGGTCGAGGAATTCGCGGCGCTGCCCGCGCATCCGCATGAAAGCGAGGCGCTGCCCGAAACTCCCGGAAGCCGAACCGTCCGCGTGCACTTCCAGCGCGGTCAGCGCGTCTTCGCCGTAGTCGGTGCCCCACGGCGCAAGAATCCGCCCGCCCGGGCGGGATTGCTCGATCCACGTGCGCGCGATCGCGCGGACCGAGGCGGTTGCGAGCACGCGGTCGTACGGGGCACCGGGCGGGTATCCCGCCGTCCCGTCGGCCGTGATCACCAGCGGTGCGTGGCCGGAGGCCGCCAGCGCGCGCCGGGCGTTGTCCGCGACGGCCGGGTCGATCTCGACCGAGACCACCTGCCCGGTTCCGCCGACCCGTTCGCAGAGCAAAGCCGCGTTCCAGCCGGTTCCGGTGCCGATTTCCAGCACTCGGTGCCCTGGACGCACGTCCAGCGCGTCCAGCATGTCCGCGACCAGCGACGGCTGGCTGCA
>NZ_JAFRFW010000044.1:0-3106 GCF_017434145.1 Saccharopolyspora sp.
GCCGCGGCGCTGCCGGAAGGACGGGTCAGCCGGGTCGTGGACACCGCACCGGTGGCCGATGCCTCGTGGGACCGGCGCCACGACGAGGATCCGGTGCTAGTTCCGTCCCGTGTGGACAGCGGGGTGACTCCGGTGGTGCCGGAGCCCGCGACGTCGCGGCGGTCCGACATGGAAGTGGTCTCCGGCAGGTCGATGCACGTGGGGTACCGGCCATCGCGCGGCCTGGAGGTCGCCGATGAGGATTGAGCAGCAACGACCCGGGCGGGCGCGCACCCGCCCGGTGGTGTGAAGGGGAACGCGCGATGCCGATCCGAACGCACCGCGGGCGCGCCGCGGTCTACCGGAGGCTGTGGGGCTGGCCGCTGCGCTCGCCGAAGCACCTGGTGGGCACCGTGATCGTGCTGGCGGCGCTGGCCACGACCATCGGGATCCTGCTGCCCGATCCGCTGCCGGTGAGCCGCACCCCGCGGCCGGACACGACGGGCCAGCGCCAGGAAGTCCCGGCCGCGCCGAGCACGCCGGTCGCCGCACCGCCGACGTTCCGGGTGCCGAACACTCCCGCCCCGCCCGCGCCGCCGAGCCCGCAGGGCTTATCGGTGGTCGAGGCGTGGGGCAAGCAGTGGGTGAACCACCCGCCGGGCACGGCCGCGCCGGAGTGGGTGCAGCGCCTCGCGCCGTACACCACCGAAGAGTTCATCACCGAGATGGCCACGATCGACCCGGCGAACGTGCCCGCCACGGCGGTGACCGGCCCGCCCGCGGCGCAGCGTTCCACCGCGAACTCGATGGACGTGCGGCTGCCCACCGACGGCGGGGACGTCCAGGTAGAAGTGATCAACACACCGCAGGGATGGCGCGTCTCCGGCTACGACAAGGTGAGCTGACATGCGAAAACTCCTGGTGGCGATCGTCGTGCTGGCCGGTTTCGCCGGGCTGGTCGGGGTCGGTGCGCTCAGCGTGCTGCTCACGGCCGGGCGCGGCGCGCAGAGCTGGGGGGATTGCAGCGCGAGCCTCGGCCCGTGGGGCGACGGCAAGGGGCGCGGTGAGCGCGACGCCGCCGCGCTGCAGCAGGAGTCGGTCGGCATCGCGCAGCGCATCATCGAGATCGGCCAGCAGCGCGGCATGTCGCCGCGGGCCATGCAGATCGCCATCCAGGCGGGCAAGACCGAGTCGAACCTGGCGAACCTGACCCACGGCGACCGGGATTCGCTGGGCATCTTCCAGATGCGGCCGTCGATGGGCTGGGGCAGCGTCGCCCAGATCACCGACGTGAACTACCAGATCAACAAGTTCTACGACACATTGCTGGAGGTGCCGGGCTGGGAGGAGATGCGGCCCGGCGCCGCGGCCCAGCGGGTGGAGCGATCCGCCTACCCGATGCGCTACCACCAGTGGGAGCCGATGGCCGCGCACCTGGTCAGCACCAAGGGCCAGGTTCCCGGGTTCAGCGGTTGCGAGGACATGGCCTCGTCGAACGTGCTGGCCGGCAAGGCGATCGACTACGCCGACGACCAGGTCGGCAAGCCGTACGTGTGGGGCGCGGCCGGACCGACGGCGTTCGACTGCTCGGGGCTGACCCAGATGGCCTGGAAAGCGTCCGGTGTGGACATTCCGAAGTATTCGCAGTCCCAGTACACCCAGGGCGGCGCGCACATCGCGCTGGAGCAGGCGCAGCCGGGGGACCTGGTGTTCTGGGGCCACGGCCGGGAACCCGCGGCGATCCACCACGTGGCGCTCTACTTGGGCAACAACGAGGTGCTGCACGCGCCGCAGCCCGGTGAGTCGGTGGAGCGGACGAAGATGTGGGACGGCGGCGAACTGCTTCCGACGGTGGTGCGCCCGGCCGCGGACACCCCCGCGTAGGCGGCCGGTTGATACCGACACGGGTGGTTCGGACCGGCTGATCGCGATCGCCAGGTGTGGCAACCTTGATCCGGGGCCGCGCCCCACGGCGTCCTACACCGGGAGGAAGCATGTTCACCCCTGACCCCATTCCGCGGCGTTCCGCACCCCCGGCCTCGAGCACGCCCCTGGGTGACTACTTGTCCCGGTCCGGGCACGGGGTCGACGGCAACTACGCGGTGCTGCCGCGTTCGCTGGCGGAGTCGATGCCGTTGCCGTGGCAGCAGCACATGCGCCACCTGCTGGCGGAGCTGCACCAGGCGTTCGGGCACCTGCAGTGGCCGGTGTACCGGGTGGTTCCCTCGCGCTACGAGCGGCTCTCGGACCTGGACGACGACCAGCTGGCCGAGGTCGGCTGCACCGTGGAGGTCGGTGACGACGGCGAGCTAGAGTACCGGATGCGCGACGGCAGGCGCGTCGACGACCCGGCCAACCACCACGTCCTGGTGTCCTGCCTCGACCCGATCCCGGGCAGGCCGCCGGGCGGATCGCAGCCCGCCCCAGGCGCCCCACCGCCTCCTGCGTGGTGATCGGCGCCCGATCGCTCGAGACGCGATGCGGCTTGGCGCGCTCAAGGCGTGACACGTGACGCCCCCGCGTGCGAGGCTCGGACCATGGCCGCCAAAGGTTGGTACTTCTGCCTGAAGCACCAGCAGGTCGAGCCCACCGCGGGATGCCGCGCAGCCGACCGGCTGGGGCCGTATGCCGACCGCGAGTCCGCCGAGCACGCCCTGGAGATAGCCCGGGAGCGCACGAAAGCCGCGGACGATGCCGAGCGCCGCTGGTCCGAGGGCGAGGACTGAGCCGCGATGGCGACGGCACAGGTTCCACGTGGTGGTACTGATGTCGTCGCCGGTCCGCCGGGCCGCACCCCGCGCCAGCGCCGTTCGCCCGATCGCGATTTCGCCGCCGTCCGCGCGGATTTCGGTTTGCCGGTGGAGTTCCCGGCAGCCGTGCTCAGCGAGGTGGAGCGCACCGTCGCCCAGCCGGAATCGACGGGTGAGCGCTTCGACGCCACGGACCTGCCGCTGGTGACGGTGGATCCGCCCGGGGCGAAGGACTTGGACCAGGCGGTGTTGCTGCGCCGTCGCCGCGGCGGGTTCCGGATCCATTACGCGATCGCGGACGTCGCCGCCTACCTGCCGGCCGGGGGAGCGCTGGACGCCGAGGTGCGGCGCCGGGGTCAGACGCTGTACCTGCCGGA
>NZ_JAFRFW010000488.1:0-14089 GCF_017434145.1 Saccharopolyspora sp.
ACAGCACCGCCGCCGGGACGACCGGAACGACCTCGTGCGGCTCGGTGCCCACCGGGAAACCGTGCTCGCGTTCGCCGAGCCAGCGCATCGCGCCATCGGCGGCGGCCAGCCCGTAGGCGCTGCCGCCGGTGAGCACGATCGCGTGCGCCTGCTGCACCGCGTGGGTCGGTTCGAGCACATCGGTCTCGCGGGTGCCGGGGCCGCCGCCGCGCACGTCGACCGCCGCGGACGCGCCGCCCGCGGTGAGCACCACGCTGGTACCGGTCGCCCACTGCTCGTCGAGCCGCTGCTCGTGCCCCACGAGCACGCCGCGCACGTCGGTGATCGAGTTCCGCGCTCCTGATCGCATGCGGCGACCCTGCCCGATCTGCACCGCGGCTTCACCCCCGGCTTTCCCGAGTGAACGGACTGTTCGTCCCACTAGATTGGGCAAACGGTCCGTTCACTCTTCGCGAACCCCGGCTCTGCCGCTCTGGCGAACACCCGCGCACCACTCGCCCTGCGCGAAGTGGACCGAGTGAACGGCCTGTTGGTCCGGCTAGATTGGTCCAACGGTCCGTTCACTCCTGGAGGAAACGGCTCAGGAGGTGAGGGTTTCGACCAGGGAGTCCTGGACCCAGGTGAGCCACTGGTAGACGCCCAGGTGCTCGCGGCGCAGGTCGTCCTCCGGCGGCTCCTCGGGCATGTCCTCCTGCACGTCGAGGGCGGTGCCCAGTGCCAGCCGCACGTCGTTGATCGCGCTGAGCCAGTTGTCGGCCTGCTCACCGCTGAGCACCACCCGGCCGCCGTCGCGCGGGCAGGTCTCCAGCACCACCGCGGCGGTGCCGGTCTTGCGGTCCAGCAGCTCCGGCTCGTACAGCGAGCGCATCGCCCCGGCGGCCGCGGGCTTCTCCTCGTCGGTCTCGCCGGTTTCCGGGTCGCGCCGGTAGAAGTCCGGCAGCAGCCGCTCCAGCACCCGGTCCTCGGGCGGGGTGGACGGGCCGGTGCGGATGCCGGTGAGCTCGGCCAGCTCGTCCTGCGGGGCCTCGTCGGCCCGGGCGTCGAGCATGTCCTTGATCTGCCCGACCAGGCCGCGGATCACCGCCGCTTCCTGCTGGGACAGTTCGGCGACGACGTGCCCGTTCTTGCGCGTCCAGCCGTTCACTTGAGATCACGAGTCTTTCTGCATCGTCGCCCACAGGCCGTTGGCGTGCAGCTTCGCCACATCGCCCTCGACCTTCTCCTTCGTGCCCGAGGACACCGCGGCCCGTCCCTTGTGGTGCACGTCGAGCATCAGCTTGGTCGCGTGGTCCCGGCTGTAACCGAAGATCTTCTGCAGCACGTAGGTCACGTAGGACATCAGGTTCACCGGGTCGTTCCACACCACGGTCACCCACGGTTTGTCCTCGTTGCCGAGTTCGTTCGGCTGCGCGCGCTCCAGTTCAGCGGGCGAAGTCATGTCCCCATGTTCGCACGTGTGCGCGGGAACCGTGTCGACCGCACGGGCACACCCGGCCCGACCTGTGCGGGAACCGCGCGGGCGGCACGTAGCCTCTGATCCATGACGGCCGCATCCAGTACCGCACTGCGCACCGATCACTACGAGCTGACCATGCTGGCCAGTGCCCTGCGCGACGGGACCGCCGAGCGGCGTTGCGTGTTCGAGGTGTTCACCCGGCGATTGCCGGACGGGCGCCGGTACGGCGTGCTCGGCGGGATGCAGCGGGTGCTGGACGCGATCGAGAACTTCCGCTTCGACGAGGCCGAGCTGACGCGGCTCGCGGAGGCCGGGGTGGTCGACGAGACCACGCTGGACTGGCTGCGCAACTACCGGTTCCAGGGCGATGTGGACGGTTATCCCGAGGGCGAGCTGTACTTCCCCGGTTCGCCGCTGCTGACCGTGCGCGGCACGTTCGCGGAAGCGGTGCTGCTGGAGACGGTGGTGCTGTCGATCCTCAACCACGACAGCGCGATCGCCGCCGCGGCCGCGCGGATGGTCTCGGCGGCCAACGGGCGCCGGATCATCGAGATGGGATCCCGCCGCACGCACGAGGAATCCGCGGTGGCCGCCGCACGCGCCGCCTACCTGGCAGGGTTCTCCGGGACGTCGAACCTGGAGGCCGGTCGCCGCTACCGCATTCCCACCATGGGGACCTCGGCGCATTCGTTCACGCTGCTGCACGACTCCGAGCGTGCCGCGTTCGAGTCGCAGATCGCCGCTCTTGGCGCGGACACGACACTCCTGGTGGACACCTACGACATTTCCCGCGGGATCGCGACGGCCGTGGAGGTCGCGGGTTCCGGTCTCGGCGCGGTCCGGATCGACTCCGGTGACGTGGGCGTGCTGGCGCGGCAGGCGCGGGAGCAGCTGGATTCGCTGGGCGCGACCGGAACCCGCGTGGTCGTCTCCGGTGACCTGGACGAGTACGCGATCGCGTCGCTGCGCGCGGAACCGGTCGACGGCTACGGCGTGGGCACTTCGCTGGTGACCGGTTCGGGGGCGCCGACGGCGGGCATGGTCTACAAGCTCACCGAGGTCGAGGGCCGCCCGGTCGCCAAGCGCTCGTCGAGCAAGGAGTCCCGCGGCGGCAGCAAATCCGCGCTGCGCAGGCACAAGAACACCGGTACCGCGATCGAGGAGGAGGTGTACCGGACCGGGTCGGGCTTCGCCGCGCCGCAGCCGGGCCCGCACGACCGCGAGGTGCCGATTCCACTGGTGCGCGGCGGGAAACAGGTCGATGACCTGCCCACGCTGGAGGACAATCGGGAGCGCCTGCGGCACGCACTGGTGAGCCTGCCGTGGGAGGGGCTGAAGCTTTCCGGTGGCGAACCGGCGATTCCGACCGTCTTTCCGGAGAGCTGATCCCCCGCGAGCCGAGTGGAGGAGCACGGATGAGCACTGCGCTGCTGATCGTCGATGTGCAGCTCGACTTCTGCGAGGGCGGGGCGCTCGGGGTGTCCGGCGGGGCCGGTGTCGCCGCGGCGATTTCCCGCCATGCCGCGGAGAACGAGTACGCGCACGTGGTCGCCACCCGCGACTACCACGTCGATCCCGGGGATCACTTCAGCTCGCAGCCGGACTACGTGCGGTCCTGGCCGGTGCACTGCGTCGCGGGGACGGCCGGCGCGGCGTTCCACCCGGAGCTGGAGGTGGGGCCGGTGCGCGCGGTGTTCTCCAAGGGGCAGTACAGCGCCGGGTACTCCGGTTTCGAGGGGAAAGATCGGCTTGGCACGCCGCTGCGCGATTGGCTCGGTGAACGCGGAGTGGACGCCGTCGATGTGGTCGGCATCGCCACCGACCACTGCGTGCGCGCCACCGCGCTGGACGCCGCGAAAGCGGGCCTGACCACGACGGTCCTGCTGTCGCTGACCGCAGGAGTCGCACCGGCCACAGTGGACACAGCTGTCCGCGACCTGCGGGTGGCGGGGGTGGCGCTGACCGGGACGCCGGTGGTGGCGTGAGGCCGGGACATCAGCAGCGGCACCGTTACAACTCGGGAAATTCCGGGGGCAGCGGGTCGAGTTCCGCGACGAGCGGCGAGCGCCGGTCGCGGTACTCCGCGCACAACGCCCGGTAACCGAGGGCACGTCCGACCGGGGCGAGCACCCCGAACAGCAAGCGCTGCACCGGCCACGGCGGTGCGGCGAACCGGACGATGTCGGCGTATTCGGCGGAGGTCACCGCATGCTGCAGCAGGCCGGGCTTGCCGTTCGAATCGGTCCTGCCGTCTTGGGCCAGCCCGTACAACTGCCGGAACACGGCCTGCTCGAAGCGATCCACCCGGCCCTGCATCCGGATCACGATCCGCGTCGGGCCGGAGTCGCCGTTCCAGAAGTAGTGCCGGGTGCCCGCTTCGGCGAGCACGCTCTCGCCCACTTCTTCGAGAACCCGCGACCGGCCGCCTGCCCGAATGCCCAGCTTGCCGCTGACCAGCACGAACCTCTCGTCGGCCGTCGGATGGTAGTGCTCGCCCACCACGGTGCCGCCGGGCTCCAGATACAGGTCCCAGATGAGCACGGACCCGTCGCCTTCGTCGTTGCCCCGCCGGATGACGACGCGCTCACCGCAGACCGGGTTGTCGTAGACCTCTTTCGACCGGACGACCATTCCGTCCCCTCCTCGATCCCGCCCCTCCTCGATCCCGGCTGGTCAGCGCTTCACCGCGAACGCCAGCCCGTCGGCGAACGGGAGGATGCTCAGGTCCACCCGCTCGTCCTCCCGGATCTTCTCGTTGAACGCGCGGATCGCCGTGGTCTCGCTGTCCTGTTCGGCCTCGTCGAGCACGGCGCCGTGCCACAGCACGTTGTCCACCAAGATCAGTCCGCCGGGCCGGACCAGGCGCAACGCGATCTCGTAGTAGTCCGCGTAGCCCTCCTTGTCGGCGTCGATGAAGACCAGGTCGAAGGAGCCGCGCCGGTCCGCGCGCCCGGCGAGTCCGGTGAGGACCCCGACGGCGTCACCGACCCGCAGGTCGACCTTGTCCTCGACGCCGGCCCGGCGGGCGTGCGCCAGGGCGATCGAGCTGGCCTCCGAGCTGATGTCGCAGGAGAGCACGCTGCCGCCGGCGGGCAACGCGCGTGCGATGGAGATCGTGCTGTACCCGGTGAACGTGCCCACTTCGAGCACGCGGGAAGCACCGAGCGCTCGCACCAGGACCCCGAGGAACTGGCCTTCCTCCGGCGAGACCTGCATGATCGCGCCGGGCATCTGCTCCGTCTCCTCCCGCAGCGCGGCCAGCGCCGCGGGTTCCCGCAAGGACATTTCGGCGATGTAGTCCTGGAGCGCGGACGTCACTTCGACCTGTACTCGCACAGGGCGACTCCTTCGATGTTCGCGGACCGCGCACCGAATCGGACGATGCCGCGGGCGCGCCAAGGCCCCGCGAATCGCTTCGGCGCGGATCATCGGAATGCACCCGGAAACCCCCATGGCACGGGTGATGCCGCCGATGTTAGCGGCGGCAAATCGAAGATCGTAATGTGATTCAGGACACTGGAGCAATTTTTCGACAAGAACTCCTTGCGTCCGGGCATCGGATCCGTCTGGTTGCCGTTCACCACTTCAGAGCAATTATTCACCTGCACAGCGGAAGCCGCCGGAAAATCCGCCGCGCGCACGTGAGCCGTTAGCACCAAACGACAACCGATCGGCCCCGGTGCGAATGTGAAATCGGAGCGCGAAGCGGTCGCGGAGCCGCATTTCGCTTGACACGCCGGATGCCCCGCCCCAAACTCGGCAGCACACCGGACATCTCGGGATGTGCGGGACTGGGGAAGGAATCAGGGCCGCGCGGTCCACCGCGGAACGCAGCGCAGCGCGCCGTGTGCGATCGATCGACACTTCTGGCCCGACCGCGTGGCGAAGCGCCACCCAATTCACGCTTCCGCCGTTTTCGCACGCTCGTACACGGAGGGAACGATCCTTGGTAGACGCAGTGATCGTCGCAGACCTCAACGAACCGTCGGACATCCACGGAATGCACAGCGGCGAAGGCCTGGCCCGCTGGAAAGTGCTGGCTCGCAGGGGCAGTTTGTTCGGCTACTGGGAGGCGGTCGAGTGGTCCGCACTACCGCCGGGCGGGGTGAGCGGAGAACATATTCATTCGCGCACCGAAGAGTTGTACTTCATCGTCTCCGGCGACGGAGAGATGACGCTCAACGGACGGACGCACCAGGTCCGGCCGGGCCACCTCATCGTGAACGGCCTGGGCACCCGCCACGGCTTGCGCAACACCGGTGACGAGGAACTGGTCTGGCTGGTCATCGAAGTCTCGGGACCGCACACCGCAGCGGTGCTCGACACCCCGCGAGAAACACCCCGACACGAGCCGGAGAGGACAGCAATGAGCGACGCCGTGGTCATCGATCTGCGCCAGGCAGGCCAAGTGGACACCACCGAGCACCTGACCGGTCCGCTGCGGCTCGCGCGGCTGGTGCGCCTGCGCCCTGGAGAGCCGCTGGAGCTTTCCGCCGACGCCGAAGAGCACACCGTTTACACACTCGGCGGCCAGGGACGCGCACGCGGGTCCTCGGAAACGGTCGCGCTCCGCTCCGGAGTGGGCCTGACGCTGCCGCTCGGCGGAACGGTTTCCATCGAAGCCGCGTCCCAGCGGGAACCGCTGGAACTGTTCGTCGTGAACCTGGCCGTCCCCGGCGCCGCGGGAGGCAGGCAATGATCGTCACCGACTCGCGCGGACTGGTGCTGACCGCCGACGAGCGCACCGGGGTGATCAGATCGCGCTGCCTGGCTCGGCGCGGAATGCTCTACAGCGAATGCGAAGCCGTGGACTACTTGCTGCTGGCGCCCGGCGCCGCGCAGGACGCGCGCGGGCAGTCCGGTGTCGAGCTGGCCGTGCTGGTGCTCGGCGGGAGCGGCGAGCTGTCCGATACCCGGCGGGACCGGCCCGCTCCCCTGCGTCCCGGGGCGCTGGTGCTAGCGCCCGCGGGTTCGGGCACGGTGTTGCGCAACACCGGCGAGGTCGAATTGGAACTGTTGCTGATCGCGGTTTTCCCGGAATCGGTGACCGGCCGGTTGCCGATCCGGAAACCCGTGGAACGGCCCGCGGGGGCCGGGGATGGGTAGCGGAATCCCCGGAGCGCGAAACGTCGACCACGTCGCCTTCACCGTGCCCGATCTGCGGCGGGCGGTCGCCTTCTTCGTGGACGTGCTGGGTGCCGAAACGATCTACTGGGAAGGTCCGGTCCAGGACCTGGCCGGTGACTGGATGACTCGCAAGCTCAACGTGCACGAACGAGCGACGGCCCGGATCGCGATGCTGCGGCTGGGCCCCACCACGAACCTGGAACTGTTCGAGTACACGGCCCCGGACCAGCAGCGCCGGATACCGGAGAACAGCGACCACGGCGGTCACCACCTGGCCATTTACGTCGACGACGTGGACGTCGCCGCCGAATACCTGCGGAACCAGCCGGGAGTGCGGTTGCAGGGCGAACCGGAAACGATCGAAGAAGGCCCGCTCGCCGGGAACAGGTGGATGTACTTCACCGCGCCGTGGGGAATGCAGCTGGAAGTGGTCGACATGCCCGCGGGAATGCCCTACGAACAGCGCACCGCCGCACGCAAGTACGGACCGGCCCCACGCTGGGACAACAGGGCCGAGCAAAACCGCGACGCGATCCCGAGCAGCGCCGACGCGAATGCGGCCGGCGATCCGCACCCGTCCGGGAACACCGGCGCGAACCTGACAGAGAAGGAGCGTTAGATGACGCCGACCGCAACGGAATCGTTCGCGCCGTGGCGGGATCGATCCGAAGCATCCCGCAACCGCTGGACCGTAACGGCGACCCGGCCCGTCAGCTACGACGTCGCGCTCTGCGACGGCATTCTCGATCCCGCGAATCCGGCGCTGCTGCGGGCCGTTCCGCGCGGCGTGTCGCCAACGGCGCGACGACTCCTCGTGATTGATTCCGAGGTGCACCGGCACTACGGCCGTTCGTTCGCCGACTACTTCGAGCGGCATTCGATCCCGTCCGCCACCTGCGTGCTGAATTGCGACGAGACGACGAAGCACTGGGGCAACGTGCGCACCGTGCTGCAAGCGCTCGATCGGTTCGGCATCGACCGCCGGAACGAGCCGATCGTCGCGGCGGGTGGCGGTGTGCTGCTGGACGTCGTCGGTTTCGCCGGCAGCCTGTACCGTCGGGGCACGCCGGTGGTGCGGGTGCCCACGACGCTGATCGGTCTCGTCGACGCGGGCATCGGAGTGAAGACCGGCGTCAACTTCGACGAGCACAAGAACCGGATCGGGACCTATCACGCGGCCGATCGCGTCGTGCTGGATCCGTCGTTCCTGCGAACCGTCGGCCGCAGGCATCTCAGCAACGGGCTGGCCGAGATCCTCAAGATGGCGCTGATCGGGGATCGCCGGCTGTTCGACCTGCTGGACTGGCACGGTGCCGGGCTCCTCGCGGCCAAGTTCCAGCGCGACGGCCGGCACCGGGAAGCCGCGACCGAAGTTCTCGAACGGTCCATCGGCGGCATGTTGGACGAATTGCAGCCGAACCTGTGGGAGAGCTCGCTGGAACGCGTCGTCGACTACGGTCATTCGTTCAGCCCGACGCTGGAGATGCGGGCGTTGCCGGAACTGCTGCACGGCGAAGCGGTGAGCATCGACATGGCCTTGAGCACGCTGCTCGCCGAAGGGCGAGGTCTGGTCACCGCTACCGAACGGAGCCGCGTGCTGCGGCTCATGCGCGCGCTGGAACTGCCGATCTCGCACCCGCTGTGCACCAGCGAGCTGCTGATCTCGGCGCTGGGGGACACCACCCGCCACCGCGGCGGCAGGCAGCGGTTGCCGCTTCCCGTCGGCATCGGGGCCGCCCGGTTCGTCGACGACGTCGACGAGCGGGAACTCGAGGTGGCGGGCGAGTCGCTGGCTGAGCTGGCGAAGAACGGCTGATGCGCGGCCACGCGGCGATGCTCGGCCCCGCGACCGGTGCGGTGCGATGCGCCACCAGGGCGATCGCACCGCACCGGTACGGGCCGGTCCCATCAGTCCGGCAGCCGCACGGATTGGGCGTGCCGGAACACGTCGCGCGGATCGAACCGCTTCTTCACCTGCTGCAGCCGCTCGTAGTTCTCCTTGTAGTAGAGCCGGTACCAGGGCACTTGCGACTGGTTGTGCTCCGCGGAGTTCAAGTCCACGTCCGGGTAGTTCACGTAGCAGCCGTCCGTGAGCTCGTTCGGCACCGGCACCCCGCCGGTGTCCCGGTACAGGTCCGCGTAGAACCGGCGCAACCAGGTCAGGTGCTCGTCGTCGTCCGCCGGGTCGTCCCACAGCACTTGCCAGTAGAGCTTGAAGAACGAACTCCGGTGCGCGAACGCGGTCGCGGACTCGGGCACCGCGTTGACCTGGGCCCCGAAGCCCTGCAGGTGCATGGTGGCGGTCGAGTTGTCGATGTC
The DNA here is from genome assembly GCF_017434145.1 of Saccharopolyspora sp. Classification (NCBI taxonomy): domain Bacteria; kingdom Bacillati; phylum Actinomycetota; class Actinomycetes; order Pseudonocardiales; family Pseudonocardiaceae; genus Saccharopolyspora; species Saccharopolyspora sp. The sequence continues at coordinate 8,903 of NZ_JAFRFW010000488.1, forward strand.
GGTGCTGGTGAGGCTCTGGTACATGGTCGCGACGTGCTTGTCCGGGAAGTTGCCGCGCATGTACCCGGATTTGTAATCGGCGCGCAACGTCGGATTGTTCAGGTCGACGTTGTTGGTGCCCAGGAAGCGCGTCGCCTGCAGCCACGGCAAGCGCTGCGCTTCGTAGCACCCGGGCATCGCGTTGTACTCCCCCATCGACGCGGTCATCGGTTGGAGCGGTGCACCGACCCCGTCCGTGATCGCGTCGAGGTATTCCGCTAGCAGGTCGTCCGCCCCCGGAAGATCGGCTTCCACCTGGGTGATCAAGCCGATCTGCCCGTTCGACCGGTGGTTGAGCACGGCCAGCCCGAACAGACCTGCGGCCCGGCTGCCCGGCCGGGAGTTGCGCACGTGCCAGTCGGCGTAGTTGTTCACGAGCCGGGTGAAGCCTGCTTCGGTGATCTCGTCCCAGGACAGCGCGGCTGCGCTGAGCAGCACGTGCCGCGGTGGGCGCGGCAGGATCTCGCCGGGTTCGCGGCCGGTCGCGCCGGGACTGCGGAACCAGTAGCGGGTGATCACGCCGAAATTGCCGCCGCCACCGCCGGTGTGCGCCCACCACAGGTCCCGGTTGGGGTCGTCTTCCTCCCTCGTGGCCACTACCCGGCGGACCTCACCGCCTTCGCCGACCACGACGACCTCGACCGCGTAGAGGTGGTCGACGATCAAACCGTGCCGCCGGGCCAGCGCGCCCCATCCACCGCCGGAAACGTGTCCCCCGACACCGACCGAATAGCAGAGGCCGCCGGGGAGGGTGACGCCCCACCGCTCGTAGAGCTTCTCGTACACGTTGAGCAGGTTCGAACCCGCTTCGACGGCGACGGCGTTCATGGCCGGGTCGTAGTACACGGCGTCGAGGTGCTTCATGTTGATCACGACATCGACGTCGCTGTTGTAGACGAAGTCCTCGAAGCAGTGCCCGGCACCGTTCACCGTCATCCGCTTGCCGTCGCGGACGGCTTCCTGCACCAGCGGTGCGACCTGCTCCACGGACTCGACCAGGACGACGGATTCCGGAGTCCCCGACCACCGCTGGTTGTACCCGCTGGTCAGGTCCGGGTATTGCCGCGCTTCTTTTGAAATTGTTGCCATTGCAGGAATACCTCTTCAGTCCAGTGCAGCGACCCCCAGGGCGCTGCGCGCGAGAATTGCCGACGAGCTCGCCCGTGAACCGCGGTGCTCGGGCCGCGCAGGCCCGGAACGCGATCAGGCCCCCAGAGCCTTGGGCCCGTACTCGGCCGGTGGTGCGGTTTCGGGCGCACCCCGGCTCGATGGAACTCGCCCCAGTAGTGATGACCCAGTGATGCCCAGTGCTAGTGATGCCCCCGTGCCGCTGACCCAGCAGCAGCGCTGACTTCTCCCACGAACCCCCGGTTCTCCGCACCGTTGCACGGTCGGCGGAGCCCGCTGCGCACCGGCCGTCGAATCAGGCCGCCCAGCCCCCGTCCACGGGGATCGAGGCACCGGTGATGTGGCGCCCACCGGCACCGGACAGGTGCACGACGGTGTTCGCGATGTCTTCCACCACGCCGTAGTGCCCCAGCGCGGTGATGGCGCGCTGCCCGTCGGCCCCTTCGGAATCCGCCGGGTTCATGTCCGTGTCCGTAGGCCCCGGGTGCACCACGTTGACCGTGATCCCGCGGGGGCCGAGTTCCCGGGCCAGCGCCTTGGCGAAACCGGTGAGCCCGGACTTGCTCAAGGTGTACAGGCTCACGCCGGGGAACGGCACCCGTTCCACGAACGAGGTTCCGATGTGGATGATCCGGCCGCCGCCGGACATGTGCCGCACCGCGGCCTGCGTCGTCAGGAAGGCGGTCCGCACGTGCACCGCGATGGCCTGGTCGAACTGCTCCAGCGTGACGTCCTCGATCAACCCGTAGGGGAAGATGCCGGCGCAGTTGACCAGGATGTCGAGTCCGCCGAGGCGGTCGGCGGCCTCGTCGACCGCGACGCGGGCGGAGTCCGCGTCCATCCCGTCCAGCGGCAGGGCCGCCCCGCGCACCCCCGAAGCCTCGATGTCGCGCACGACGGAATGCGCTTTGTCCTTCGAACCCGAGTACGTGATCGCCACGTCCGCGCCGTTCGACGCGAGACCGCTCGCCGCTCCGGCCCCGATGCCCTTGCTCCCGCCGACCACGAGTGCCTTCTTGCCCGCGAGCTCCGCCATCGTTCCCCCATCGATTGTTCTGTATCGGTCGATACAGAAGTAGTCTGACGTCACCACTGGTGGCCGTCAAGCAGAATTTGCGGCAGGAAGCCGCGACACCGGCCGGGGAGGGCACGAGATGACCGAACGCGGACGACCGCGGGCCTTCGACCGGGAGGTCGCGCTGCACAAGGCGATGGAGGTCTTCTGGGCCAGCGGGTACGAGGGGACTTCCATCGGCGACCTCACCGCCGCGATGGGGATCAACGCACCGAGCCTGTACGCGACGTTCGGCAGCAAGGAGGGACTGTTCCGGTCCGCGACCGAGCGGTACAACACCGTCGAGGGCCGCGCCGCGAACGACGCCCTGCACCGGGCTGCGACCGCGCGGCTGGCGGTGGAGTCCATGCTGCGCAGCTACGCGCGGTCCTACACCGACCCGGCGACTCCGCGGGGCTGCATGATCGTGCTGGCTGCGAACGTCGGCACCGCCCGCAACGCCGGTGTTCGCGAGCACCTCGCCGGGCTGCGCCGCGAAGTGCTCGCGACGCTGCGGCAACGCCTGGAACGCGGCATCGCCGAAGGCGACGTGCGGGCGGACACCGACACCGCATCGGTCGCGACCTTCTACGCGACGGTGCTGCAAGGGCTGTCCATTCAGGCGAAGGACGGCGCGTCCCTGGCGGACCTGGAAGGCGTGATCGATCACGCCATGAGCGCCTGGCCGGCGGCGCCTTCCTGACCCGCCGGGAACGGCGCGGTGCTGCGAGTGCCGGGCAGGCGGCGTAGCAGCCGCTTGGCTGCGGCCACGCCCATCCATGCGTCACCGCCCGACTCGCGCCGGTGTGTGCCCCGCAGCCTTGACGTGGCCGCGCGGTAGCGTCGGAGGGTGCCTGGTTCCGTTCCGCAGTGGTCCGATCCGGACGTGTTCGCGCCCGACGACTCCGACGATCTTCCGCCGGAGATCGCCGCTGATCTCGCGAAGCAGGGCGGGCCGCAGCAGGCTCAGCACCGGAGCGAGCCGAGCACCGCGAAACCACCGGAGCAGGTACCGGAGCTGGCCGAGCTGCTGGAGATCGCGGTCCGCTCGGTCGGCGGCACCGAGCGCGAAGGTCAGGCGCGGATGGCCGACGCCGTGGAGCACTCCATCGGATCCGGTGAGCACTTGGCCGTGCAGGCCGGAACCGGCACCGGCAAATCCCTCGCCTACCTGGTTCCCGCGATCCGGCACGCCGTCACCGCGGCCACCACGGTGGTGATCTCCACCGCGACGATCGCGCTGCAGCGCCAGCTGGTGGACCGCGACCTGCCGCGGCTGGCGACCGCGCTGGCCGAGGCGTTGGGGCGGCCGCCGACGTTCGCGATCCTCAAAGGCCGCCGCAACTACCTGTGCCTGAACCGGGTCCACGGCAACGCCCCGGAAGAACCCGACGAAGGCGCGCTGTTCGACCCGTTCGCCGCCTCCGCACTGGAACGGCAGGTCAAGCGGCTGCGGGAGTGGGCGACCGAGACCGAATCCGGCGACCGGGACGAACTCGTGCCGGGCGTGACCGATCAGGCGTGGCGGCAGGTTTCGGTGACCGCCAAGGAATGCCTCGGGGTGCAGCGCTGCCCCGTCGGCACCGACTGCTTCGCCGAACGCGCCCGCGGTGAAGCGGGCCGGGCCGACGTGGTCGTGACCAACCACGCGCTGCTGGCGATCGACGCGCTCGACGACCGGCCGGTGCTGCCCGAGCACGACGTGGTCATGGTCGACGAGGCGCACGACCTGGTCGACCGGGTGACCTCGGCCGCCACCGGAGAACTCACCGGAGGCCAGGCGAAACTCGCCGCGCGGCGCTGCGGGCGCGCGATCGACCAGAGCATCGCCGACCGGCTCGACGAGGCGGCCGAAGGACTCGAAACCGTGCTGGAGGACGCGCCTGCGGAGCGGCTGGAGGCGATGCCGGAAGCGCTCGGCGGGGCGCTCACGGCGTTGCGCGACGCGGGCGCGGCGTGCATGACCGCGCTCGGGCCGGAGCGCAAGGAAGACGTCGAAGGCAGCACGGCCCGCAGGCTCGCGCTGGCGTTGACCGAGGAGCTGCACGACACCGCGGTTCGGTTGCTGGACGCCTTCGACGAACCGGAGGGCCAGCGCCGCGACGTGGTTTGGATCAGCGCCGAGCCGAACCGGCCGCGAGCGGTGAAGGTGGCCCCGCTCGGCGTCGGCGGGCTGCTGCGGGAGCGGCTGTTCGGGCAGCGCACGACGGTGCTGACCTCGGCGACGCTGGCGCTCGGCGGGTCCTTCGACACGCTGGCCCGGCAGTGGGGCCTGCCGCCGGAGCGCCAGGCGGCCGCGGCCGAGGACATGGCCAGCCGCAAGGAAGCACCCTCCGACAGCTCCAGCACCGCCTGGACCGGGCTGGACGTCGGCTCACCGTTCGAGCACCGGCGCAGCGGCATCCTCTACATCGCACGGCACCTGCCGCCGCCGGGCAAAGCCGGACTTCCGGACGAGTACCTGGACGAGCTCACCGAGTTGGTGCAGGCCGCGGGTGGCCGCACGCTCGGGCTGTTCTCCTCGATGCGCGCGGCCAAGCAGGCGTCCGAACAGTTGCGGGAGCGGCTGTCGACGCCGGTGCTGTGCCAGGGCGAGGACAACACCGCGCAGCTGGTGGCGAAGTTCTCCGAATCACCGGAAACCTCGCTGTTCGGCACGTTGTCGCTGTGGCAGGGCGTGGACGTGCCCGGTGACTCGCTGCAACTCGTGGTGATGGACCGCATCCCGTTCCCGCGGCCGGACGACCCGCTCGCCTCGGCGCGGCAGAAGGCGGTGTCCGCGCACGGCGGCAACGGGTTCATCACCGTCGCCGGGACGCACGCGGCGCTGCTGCTGGCCCAAGGCGCAGAAGGCATCGCCGTAGGACTCTCCACGAAGATCCTGCCCCATAATTTCTGCGAGATCTGCGACGCAGCCATCAGTTATCTGCACGACCAGCCCTTCCAGCTATACCCAGACTTCCCCA
>NZ_JAFRFW010000489.1:0-6743 GCF_017434145.1 Saccharopolyspora sp.
CCGCGGCCGGTCGCTCGGCGGCGGCCAGCGCCGGACGCAGCCCGCGCAGCAGGGCGACGGTGCCGAAGTAGTTCACCGACACCAGCGCTGACCCCTGCCGCGTCGGAACGCCGGGAATGCCCGCGCAGGTCACCAGGCCGTCGAGGCGGCCATCGCACTCCGCGGTGATCCGGTCCACGGCCTCCGCGCGCCCTTCGCCCGTCCCGAGGTCGCACGCGACCTCGGCTCCGTGCATGTCGACGCCGAGCACCCGGTGTCCCTGCTGTTCGAGCCGTTCGCGCGTCGCCGCGCCGATGCCTGACGCCGAACCGGTGATCGCGATGGTGCCCATGTTCCTCCGCTCGGCCGAACAGGTGCCGGGGCCGCCGGCTCCGAACGGCCGAAGGGTTGTGCTCCGCGGCCGTGGCGAGTTCCGGTGACCGGCGGAAACTGGTTGACGCCAACAATAACATGTTACATTTACCAAGCGGGCGCTTGCTCAGTGATCGCTCGTTCAGCGCAACCCGGGAGGGATCGAGCATGACCGAGGCGTACATCGTGGAGGCCCTGCGGACACCGGTCGGCAAGCGCGGCGGCGGGCTCAGCGGCGTGCATCCCGCGGACCTGTCCGCGCACGTGATCCGGGCCGTCGTCGAACGCACCGGCATCGACCCGGGGCGGGTGGACGACGTGCTCTGGGGTTGCGTGGACGCCGTGGGCGCGCAGGCGGGCAACATCGGCCGCACCGGCTGGCTCGCGGCCGGTTATCCCGAGCACGTCCCCGGCGTCACCATCGACCGGCAGTGCGGGTCCTCGCAGCAGGCGGTGCACTTCGGTGCGCAGGCGGTGCTCAGCGGCACCGACGACCTGGTCATCGCGGGCGGCGTGGCGAACATGAGCGGCATCCCGATCGGCAGCGCGCTGCGCGCGGCCGACGGCCTGGACTTCCCGATCGCCTACGGTCCCGGTTCCGGTTCCACCGGCTGGCAACGCCGCTACGGCGACGAGGAGGTCACCCAGTTCCAGGGCGCCGAGCTCATCGCGGAGAAGTGGGGCATCTCCCGCGCCGACATGGAGGAGTTCGCCCTGACCAGCCACCGGCGGGCGGTCGAAGCGGCCGACGCGGGGCACTTCGACGCGGAGCTCGCGCCGATCGAGGGCGTCACCAGCGATGAAGGGCCGCGGCGCGACACCAGCCGGGAAAAGCTCGCCGGGCTCAAGGAGCTGCGTCCGGGCGGACGGCTCACGGCTGGCGTGTCCAGCCAGATCTCCGACGGGGCGTCAGCGCTGCTGATCGCGTCGGAGCGGGCGGTCGCCGAGCACGGCCTGACGCCGCGGGCGCGGGTGCACCACCTCAGCGTTCGCGGCGACGATCCCGTGTTCATGCTCAGCGCACCCATCGCGGCCACCCGGCACGCGCTGGAGAAGTCCGGGCTCTCGGCAGCGGACATCGACGTGGTGGAGATCAACGAGGCGTTCGCCAGCGTCGTGCTGGCCTGGCAGCAGGAGATCGGCATCGACCCGGCCAAGGTCAACCCCAACGGCGGCGCCATCGCGCTCGGCCACCCGCTCGGCGCGACCGGCACGAAGCTGATGGCGACGCTGCTCTCCGAACTGGAGCGCACCGGCGGCCGGTACGGGCTGCAGACGATGTGCGAGGGCGGCGGCACCGCCAACGTCACCATCCTCGAGCGGCTCTAGGAATTGTTCGGGGAGCGGTTTGCGCAGGTGTTCTGGCCGGGCAGGGTTTCGGGCACCGCAAGCGGCCGGCGCCGCTGCTCGCGTTCGCGCGGGTGGCGGCCGCCTCGCTGCGGGATCGCCGCCCGGAACGGCTCGCGATGATCGCGGGCGGATTGTGTTCTAGCACGCACGTGACCATCTGAGGGCATTTCACGTTTACCTTGTCAGGGCGACTGTCACGACTCGGGAGGTGCACTTGGCAAGCGTCGACGTGGCGCACGGGCGGCACGACTGGCTGCGCGCCGGCGCGTTCGAGGTGGCGCCGGGGGTGCACCGCATCCCGCTGCCGATGCCGGGCGACGGGCTGCGCGCGGTCAACGTGTACGCGATCCGGGACGGCGACGGGCTCGTGCTGGTGGACTCCGGCTGGGCCATCCCGGAAGCCCGCGCCGCGCTCGAGACCGCGCTGGGCGAGCTGGGCTGCGGCCTCGGTGACGTGCGCCGCTACCTGATCACGCACCTGCACCGGGACCACTACACCCTGGGCATCGAGCTGCGCAGCACGTTCGGCACTCCCGTGGCGGTGGGCGCCGGGGAGCGGCCGTCGCTGGAGGTTCTGCTGGCAGGCACGCACGATCAGCAGCTGTCCCAGCTGGACCGGGGCGGCGCGACCGAGCTCGCCGAACTCATCCGCTCCGCGAAGGGCCCCGAGACCGAGCGGCCCGAGGAAGGTTTCGAGCACCCCGACGAATGGCTCGAGGGCGGCGCCGAGATCGAACTCGCCGACCGCACCCTGCGAGTCGTCGACACTCCCGGCCACACCCGCGGGCACGTCGTGTTCGTCGACGAGCGGAACTCGCTGCTGTTCGCCGGGGACCACGTGCTGCCGCACATCACGCCGTCCATCGGGCTCGAAGCCGCGCGGACGGAGCTGCCGCTGGGTGACTACCTCGACTCGCTGCGGCGCGTGCGCGAACTCCCCGACCTGCGGCTGCTGCCCGCGCACGGGCCGGTGACCGGCAGCGCGCACTCCCGGGTGGACGAACTGCTCGCGCACCACGAGGACCGGCTCGACGGGACCGAGCGGGCCGTCCGCACCGGGGCGGCAACGGCCCGCGAAGTCGCGGGTGAACTCGGGTGGACCCGGCGCGAGCGGTCCTTCACCGACCTCGACCCGTTCAACCAGGTCCTGGCCGTGGGTGAAACCGCGGCGCACCTGGACGTGCTGGTCGCGCGCGACCGGCTGCACCGGGTCGTGGACGGCGTGGCGAGGTACCGGGCGATCTGATGGCGGCGCGCAGGAAAGTTCCCGAACCCGCGCCCGGCTCAGCGCAGCAGCAGCCGAACTGTCAGCTCCAGCCGATTCGACACGTCGGTCGCCGAAGCGCGCCTGGTCACCCAGGCGACCAGGTTGGACAGCCAGACGTCCGCGATCACCCTGGCGATCGCGCGCTGCTCCTCGGTCGGCTCCTCCCCGCCGGTGGTCATGGCGCCGCTGAACAACGTCTCGGTCAGCGAGCCGACCGCGTCCACCTCGTTCGCCGCCGAGGTGTCGGCGAACATGAACGCCCGGGTCATCGCCTCGGTCAGCTGCGGGTTGCGCTGCATGGTGCGGGTCGTGCGGCCGAGCACGTACAGCACCCGGTCGTACGGGGTCTCACCGGGGATCTTGGCGCGGTCCAGCCGCTCCTGGGAACGCTCGAACTCGCGCGCCAGGCCGGTCACCAGCAGGTGGATCTTGGACGGGAAGTAGCGGTAGAGCGTGCCCAGCGCCACGTCGGCGCGTTCGGCCACGGCGCGCATCTGCACCGCCTCGTACCCGCCCTTTCCGGCCAGGGCGATGGTGGCGTCGATGATGCGTTTGCGGCGCGCGTTCTGCGCCGCGGACCCGCCCTGGTCGGCCAGCAGACTGACCGGTTGCGCCGCAGCGGAGCCGCGTCGCGGCGTCGTACCCATGAGGTCGGTCCTCTCGTGCGTCGGAGTCGGTGTGCGCCCGACTGTTCAAGTACTGCCTGGCTCGGCGGGTCTGCGCTGACCTCATGTTCAAAAGAGAACATGTTCCACTCTACCCGTTGCGTGCCGCGGCGGCTGCAGGAGGTGAGCTCGTGCGAATAGCTCTTTTGTCCTATCGGAGCAAGCCGCACGTCGGCGGGCAGGGCGTCTACGTCCGTAATCTGAGCCGGGAACTGGTCGGGCTCGGCCACCGCGTCGAGGTCTTCTCCGGCCCGCCGTACCCGGAGCTGGACCCGGGCGTCGAGCTGACGAAGGTGCCCAGCCTGGACCTGTACCGGGATCCGGACCCGTTCCGCACCCCGCACTGGCGCGAGTTCCGGGACTCCACCGACGTGCTCGAACTCGCGACCATGTGGTCGGCGGGCTTCCCGGAACCGCTGACGTTCACGCTGCGCGCGGCGAAGCTGCTGCGCCAGCGGGCGTCGGAGTTCGACGTCGTGCACGACAACCAGTCCCTCGGCTACGGCCTGCTCGGCCTGCGCAAGGCGGGATTGCCGCTGGTGGCGACGGTGCACCACCCGATCACGCACGATCGGCGGCTGGAGCTGGCCGCGGCCAAGGGCTGGCGCAAGCTCGGCGTCCGCCGGTGGTACGGCTTCCTGCGGATGCAGCGCCGCGTGGTGCAGCGCATTCCCGAGCTGCTGACCGTCTCCGAATCCTCCGCCCGCGACATCGTCGAGGACTTCCAGGTGCGGCCGGACCGGCTGCGGGTGGTGCCGCTCGGCGTCGATCACGAGGTGTTCGAGCCGCCGCAGACGCCGCGGGTCCCGGGCCGGATCGTGGCGATGGCCAGCGCGGACACCCCGCTGAAGGGCATCGGCACGCTGCTGGAAGCGGTGGCGAAGCTGCGCACCGAGCGGGAGGTGGAGCTGGTGCTGGTGGCGGATCCGACGCCGGGCGGCCCGACCGATCGGCTGATCGACGAGCTCGGCATCCAGGACGCGGTGCGCACGGTCAGCGGGATCAGCGACGAGGAGCTGGCCGCCCTGCTGGGTTCGGCGGAGATCGCGTGCGTGCCGTCGCTGTACGAGGGCTTTTCGCTGCCCACTGTGGAATCCATGTCCTGCGCGACGCCGCTGGTGGTCAGCCGCGCGGGCGCGATCCCGGAGGTGGTCGGACCGGACGGGGAGTGCGCCGACCTGGTACCGCCCGGCGACGCGGAAGCGCTGGCCGGGGCGCTCGGTGCGCAGTTCGACGATCCGGCGCGCAGGCGGCGGCTGGGGGCCTCCGGCAGGCGCCGGGTGCTGAGCCGGTATAGCTGGGCTTCGGTGGCCGCGGCCACCGCCGAGTGTTACGCAGAAGCGGTTGAAGCGGGAACGGAAATGGCGGCTGACCAGTGCTGACGGTGAATTTCGAACTGCTCGGGGTGCGTGCGGGACAGCGGGTGCTCGACCTCGGGTGCGGTGCGGGCAGGCACGCTTTCGAGTGCTACCGGCGCGGTGCGGACGTGGTGGCGTTCGACCAGGACGCCGAGGCGCTGACCGAGGTCAAGACGATGTTCGGGGCGATGGAGGCGGGCGGTGAAGCGCCCGCGGGCGCGACCGCGACCACCGTCACCGGCGACGCGCTCGCCCTGCAGTTCCCGGACGACCACTTCGACCACGTGATCGCCTCCGAGATCCTGGAGCACATCCCGCAGGACTGGCGGGTGATGAGCGAACTGGTGCGGGTGGTCAAGCCCGGCGGCCGGGTCGTGGTGACCGTGCCGCGCTGGTTCCCGGAGCGGGTGTGCTGGGCGCTGTCCGACGACTACCACCAGGCCGAAGGCGGGCACGTGCGGATCTACCGGCGCGAGCAGCTGGTCGAGCGGCTGCGGATCGCCGGTCTGAAACCGGTGCACCACCACTACGCGCACGCGCTGCACGCGCCGTTCTGGTGGTTGAAGTGCGCGGTCGGGGTGGATCGCGAAGATCACCCGCTGCCGAAGCTCTACCACAAGCTGCTGGTGTGGGACCTGATGAGCAAGCCGTGGGTGACGCGGGCGGCCGAGCAGGCGCTGGACCCGTTCCTCGGCAAGAGCCTCGCGGTCTACCTGTACAAGCCGCTGGACGACTCGGAGCCCGGCGGTGTCTGAGCCGCCCGCGGTCGACGGGGTGCTCTCGGCGGCGGATGCGCTGGCGACCGCCCGGTCCATTGCCGCGGTGCAGGAGCGCTCCGGTGCGGTGCCGTGGTTCGACGGCGGGCACGTGGACTCGTGGGACCACGTCGAGTCGGCGATGGCGCTGTCCGCGGCGGGTCTGCTGCCCGAGGCGGAGCGCGCCTACGACTGGCTGCGCCGCACGCAGCGCCGGGACGGCTCCTGGCCGCTGCGGGTGCGGGCCGGTGTGGTCGAGGACGCCGCCGCGGACACGAACTTCTGCGCGTACCCGGCGGTGGGGGTGTGGCACCACTTCCGGATCACCCGCGACGAGCGGTTCGCCGAGCGCATGTGGCCGGTGGTGCGCCGGGCGATCGATTTCGTGCTCGGCCTGCAACGCGACCGCGGCGAGATCGACTGGGCGCGCGGCGCGGGCGGTACCGCGACCGGTGAGGCGCTGCTGGCGGGTTCCTCCAGCATTCATCACAGCCTGGTGTGCGCCCTCGAACTGGCCGAGCACTTCGGGTGCGCGCAACCGGACTGGGAGGTGGCGCTGGACCGGCTCGCGCACGCGCTGCGGCACCACCCGGAGGCGTTCGCGGAGAAGGACCGCTACGCCATGGACTGGTACTACCCGGTGCTGGCGGGCCCGCTGCGCGACGACGCCGGGCGGGACCGGATCGTCCGGCGGTGGCCGGATTTCGTGGTCGACGGGCTCGGCGTGCTGTGCGTGGACGACCACCCGTGGGTCACCGGTGCGGAGACGTGCGAGCTGGTGCTCAGCCTGGACCTGCTCGGCTGGCGCGAGCACGCGGTCGAGGTGCTCGCTTCCATGCAGCACCTGCGCGAGCAGGACGGTTCTTACTGGACCGGGTACGTGCACGCCGACGGCAAGCGCTGGCCCGACGAGCGCACCACGTGGACGGGCGCGGCGGTGATCCTCGCCGCCGACGCGCTGTCCGGGGCCACGCCCGGCGGCGACATCTTCCGCACC
>NZ_JAFRFW010000490.1:0-7658 GCF_017434145.1 Saccharopolyspora sp.
ACCGGCACCGATTTGTAACCGGCGGCGAGCGCGGCCTGCACGGTTCCGTCGCCGCCGTCGGCGACCGGCGTCCGCCGCACCTCGATCCCGGGCATCCCTGCGGCCAGCGCGTCCGCGACACCCGGGGCGGTCAACGACCCCTTGAACTTGTCCGGCGCGATCAGGACGGGACCGGGCACGGTGCTCTCCTCACTGACGACTGGTTACCCGCACATTCCACCCGACTCGCCCGATCAGCGGAAGCCCGCTTGATCACTTCTCACCTTGCGGAGCAGGCCGGGCCGCTCGTGGATCTGCTCACCGGCAGCTCCGGACCGGCCCGGTCGCCCTCGTCCGGCGTCGTAGGCTGGGCGGAATCCGGCCCGCCCCGCACTCGACGGAGGCCCCCATGCACCCGACCGAATCGCAGGTCACGGCCCAATCACCAGTGACGGCCGAGTTCACCACCGAGCCGTTCCGCGGCGAGGGGGAACCGCCGCAGCACGCGGTGGCCGCGCGGGACCGGCTGCGGGCGGCCGGGCTGGAGCCGGACTTCGGCCCGCTCGGCACCTCGGTCACCGGCCCGCGCGAGACCGTGCTCGGCGCGCTGTCCGGCGTCTTCGACACCGCGTTGGCGGCCGGGGCGAACCGGATCACGCTGCAGATCACCACCGACGAGCCCTGATCGGTGCCCCCTGATCTGCGCCGGGCGCTGCCCCACCCGCTGCGCACTCCGTCCGCGGCGCACTCCTTATTAGGCTGTTCGCGTGCATGAGTTGGCTTCCGCGATCGAGCCGCTGCTGACGCGGCTCGACGCCACCGCAGTTCCGGTCGAGCAGCGGGAAGCCGGCGACGTGCTGCTGTACTGGGAAGGCGAGCCCGCGCTGGCGGTGCGCCTACCGGGCGCGGAGCTGACGAGCGCGCTGGACCGGCTGATCGCCGAGGTGGAGGCGGAGCTGGGCGCGCGCCTGCCGGAGCTGGAACGGGCCGAGAAGCAGCGGGCGGTCCGGCTGCTGGAGGAGCGCGGCGCGTTCACGTTGCGCAAGTCGGTGGAGTCGGTGGCCAAGGCGCTGGGCGTCAGCCGATTCACCGTCTACAACTACCTCAATCGCGAATAGCCCTCCCCACCAGCAATTTCAACAAAGTGTTGACACCGTTCGGCGGTGGTCGTAGCTTCCTTTCCCAACGAAACGGAGGGGAGCCCGATGTCCGCACCCGACCGGTTCAACACCGCGGATCGGCCCGCGCTGCTCGCCGAGCTGCGGGCGTGCCTGGACGTGCCGCGCTGGGCCGCAGTGGTCGCCGACGCCCGGCCGTACGACTCGTCGCGGGAGCTCCGCGACCGGGCCGACCAAGCCGCCCGCGACCTCACCGACGACGAAGTGCACGCCGCGCTGTCCGCGCACCCGCGGATCGGTGAACGCCCTTCGGGGCAGGGCGCGGAAGCCGCGCACTCGAAATCGGAGCAGTCCGGTGTGGACTTCCGGGACGCGGAGCTGGCGAGCGCGCTGCGGACGGCGAACGCGGAGTACGAGGACCGCTTCGGCCACGTCTACCTGGTTTGCGCCAGCGGCCGCAGCGGTGCCGAATTGCTGGAGGTGCTGCGCTCCCGGCTGCACAACGACCCGCGCACCGAGCTGGGCGTGGTGGCCGACGAACTGCGCAAGATCGCGCTGCTGCGATTGGAGAAGGTCCTCGAATGAGCGCTGTGACGACGCACGTGCTGGACGCCGCGCTGGGCCGCCCGGCGACCGGCGTCACCGTCCGCCTGGCCGGCGCGGAGTCGACGTTGGCCGAAGGCGTCACCGACGGCGACGGCCGGATCCCGGAGTTCGGCCCGGATTCGCTGGCCGCGGGCGACTACGAGGTGATCTTCGAGACCGGCGACTACTTCGCCCGCCAGGGCACCGAAACCTTCTACCCGCGGGTCCGGATCCCGTTCCGGATCACCGATCCCGCCCAGCACTACCACGTTCCGCTGCTGCTGAGCCCGTTCGCGTTCTCCACCTACCGAGGGAGCTGATCCTCAATGGGCATCGTCATGGGACCGAATCAGTACGGGAAGGCCGAAGTCCGCTTGGTGGCGGTGGATCGCGCCACCAGCAGGCACGGCCTCCGCGATCTGACCGTGAGCACCGCGCTGCGCGGGAAGTTCGACGAGACGCACTACACCGGCGACAACACCAACGTGCTGCCGACCGACACGCAGAAGAACACCGCCTACGCGTTCGCCAAGCAGGCCCCGATCGGCGCGATCGAGGACTTCGCGCTGCGGCTGGGCAGGCACTTCATCGACACGCAAGAACCCGTGCACGGCGCGCGCGTGCTGGTCGAGGAACACCCGTGGGCGCGCATTCCGGTCGGCGGCGAGGGCCACGACCACGCCTTCCACCGCGACGGCGACGAGGCCAGGACGGTCGCGGTCACCTTGGACGGCTCGGTGTCGCACGTCGTCGCGGGCCTGAAGAACCTGGTGGTGCTGAAGTCGACCGGCTCGGAGTTCTGGGGCTACCCGAAGGACGAGTACACCACGCTGCAGGAGACCACCGACCGGATCTTGTCCACCGCTGTGACCGCGCGCTGGCGCTACCTCGGCACCGACGTGGATTGGGACAAGAGCTTCGGCGAAATCCGCGCCACCATGCTCGAGGCGTTCGCCACGACGCACAGCTACGCCTTGCAGCAGACGCTGTACGAAATGGGCCGCTCGGTGCTGGAAAAGCACCCGGAGGTCGCCGAAGTCCGGTTGTCGCTGCCGAACAAGCACAACTTCCTGGTCGACATGACCCCGTTCGGGCTCTCCAACGAGAACGAGGTCTTCTTCGCCGCGGACCGCCCGTACGGCCTGATCGAGGGCACCGTGACCCGCGACGACGTCGAACCCGCCAAGGCCGCCTGGTACAGCCTCCCGGAGTTCTGAGGCAACCGGCGAATTCCGCCGGCAGTTTTCTCAACTTTTCACCACTCGCGATTCCGCGCGCCCTGGAACGGGCGATCAGCGTTGATCCGACGGAAAACCCGGCGAGGGCTCCTCCCGGGTAGCACTCGAGCCGAAATCCCTCCCGGCCTAGGAGTCCGCGATGGCCCTCGAAGAAGCAGCCGCCGTGCATCCGGTGGACAAGATCCCCCCGCCGCCCAAGATGGCCGCGTTCGGGTTGCAGCACGTCGCCGCGATGTACGCGGGCGTGGTGGCGCCGCCGCTGATCATCGGTGAGTCCTTGGGGCTGTCCGCGGTGCAGCGGACGTTGCTGATCGGCGCGAGCCTGTTCACCGCCGGGCTGGCGACTCTGCTGCAGTCGCTGGGGATCTGGCGGATCGGGGCGCGGCTGCCGTTCGTCAACGGCGTCACTTTCGGCTCAGTGGCACCGATTCTGGCGATCGTGGCGCAACCGGTGAGCGGCAACCCGCTGTCGGTCGTCTACGGCGCGGTGCTGATCGCCGGTGTGCTGGCGTTCCTGGCCGCGCCGTTCTTCTCGCGCCTGGTGCGGTTCTTCCCGCCGGTCGTGAACGGCACCGTGATCACGCTGATCGGGCTGTCGCTGATGCCGGTGGGCATCAAGTGGATCGCCGGGCAGAACCAGTCCGCACCGGACTACGGCTCACCCGCGCGGATCGTGCTGGGCGCGGTGACGCTGGTGCTGGTGCTGCTGCTCAACCGGTTCCTGAAGGGCTTCTGGAACCGCATCGCGCTGCTGATCGGCCTGCTGATCGGCACCCTGCTGGCGTGGCCGTTCGGGCTGGTGGACACCTCGACGTTCGAGCAGGCGCCGGTGTTCCACCTGCCGATGCCGTTCGAGCTGGGCACGCCGTCGTTCAGCGTCAGCGCCACGCTCTCGATGTGCGTGGTGATGCTGGTGGCGATGATGGAGAGCACCGCGGACATGATCGCGCTCGGCGAGATCGTGGACCGCCCCGCCGATGAGAGCACCATCGCGGCCGGGTTGCGGGCCGATGGCGCGGGAAGCGCGATCAGCGCGCTGTTCGGCGGTTTCACCTGCAGCGCGTTCGCGCAGAACATCGGGCTGGTCGCGCTCACCAGGGTGCGCAGCCGCTTCGTCGTCGCCGCAGCGGGCGGGATTCTGGTGCTGCTCGGGTTGTTCCCGATCGCGGGCGCGATGGTTTCCCTCGTACCGCAACCGGTTCTGGGCGGCGCCGCGCTGGTGCTGTTCGGTTCGGTGGCGGCCAGCGGGATCCGCACGCTGGGCCGCGCCGACCTCGGCGATCCGTTCCAGCAGCTGATCGTGGCCGCATCGCTGGGCATCGGACTGATCCCGGTCGTGCAGCCGGAGTTCTACGAGCACGCCCCGGCCGCCCTTCGCACGGTCCTGGATTCCGGGATCAGCACCGGCTGCCTCGCCGCTCTCGTGCTGAACCTGCTGTTCTCCCGCAGAAAGGCAGCGGCCGAGGCCTCCTAGCGCAGGGACCGGTCCGCGAACCCGAAAAAGCCGACAAGGGTTATCCCGAAGGTTCGCGGAATCCCACCGGATCGTTCCCGGAACCGCCCGCGGCGGCGGAATACTGACGGCCCGTGCTCGAGACCTATCTGCTACCGATCCGCGCATCCGCATTGATCTTCCCGGCGCTGGCGTTCGTGATGCTCGTCCCGGTCGCGGTCGTGCTGTATCGCCGCCACGGCGTGATGCGCTGGTCGGCGTTGTCCTTCTACACGTTCGCGTATTACGGGATCGCGACATGCTGCCTCGTCATCATGCCGCTGCCGAGCGGGTCGGTGGACGTGTGCACCAAGTACGCGAAGATGCGCGAGCCGCAGCTGATCCCGGGTTCCACGTTCGGCGACGTGTGGAAGGAAGCGGACCACCAGTTCACGCTGAGCGCGCTGATCCTCACCAATCCCGCGGTCTACAAGACCGTCTTCAACATCGCGCTGATCGTCCCGCTCGGCATGTTCCTGCGCTACCTGCTGCGCTGGGGCCTGCTACCCACGACGCTGGCGGGCCTGGGCACTTCGCTGCTGTTCGAGATCTCCCAGTACACCGGGTTGTTCGGGATCTATCCCTGCCCGTACCGGCTGGCCGATGTGGACGATTTGATCGTGAACACCTCCGGTGCGGTGATCGGCTGGCTGCTGGCCGGTCCGATCGTGCGGCGGCTTTCGCACCCGCGGCACTTCGACGATCGGGTGCTGGCGCGGCATCCCGTCCCCTTCGGGCGGCGCGTGGTGGCACTGCTGCTGGACTGGACGGGCTGCTTGGCGTGCGCGGTGGTCGCGGCGTTCCCCGCATACTGGATGTCCGTCGACTTTCGCCTGATGTCGGGCGCGGCAGCGGTGGTCTTCCTGGCGTGGTTCGTGGGACTGCCGAGGCTGACCGGGACCACACCGGGCAAGTGGCTCCTGCTGCTGCGACTGACCACTGCGGACGGAAAGCGGCCCACGGCCGGTAAGTTGCTGTTGCGCGCCTTGCTGATGGCGCTTCCGGTCGTGCCGCCCATGGCGATGTACGGCGGAGGGGCGCTGGTCCTGCTGGTCAACCTCGTGTCCGAAGCGGACGTGTGGCGAGGGATCGTCGCGCAGATCCAGCAGAACCCGGCGTACGTGCAGCAGCAGGTCTTCGACACGTTCGATGGCCGCACGCTGGTGCGTTGCCTGGTGTTGGCGGTGCCCGTCGTGTTCATCCACATCGGGCTCGTGGTGTACGCGGTGGTGGTGCGGCGGAATCCGCAGGACCGCAGCGTGCACGAGCTGGCCTCCGGGGTGTCGAACTCCGCGCTGCCGCACACCCGCGCCACGCGCGAATCCGCGCCCGAAGCGGACGAGGTCGAATACGCCACCGCAGCCGAGAAATGACGCACTCCCCGTGATCTCCGCCCGCATTCTGCGCACAATCAGGTGATCCACTCCCCCGATCTTTCCGAGTGAACGGACCGTTCGACCGATCTGGTCGGTCGAGCGGTCCGTTCACTCATGTCCGCTCGCTCGGACGGGTGTCACTCGTGAGGTGAACGTGACGGGCGAGGTCGGTGGGGCGCGACTGAACTGGCACGGACACCGAAGGAGGGACCGTGCCGCGAAAGCGCTCCAGCGTCAGCCTGCTCGCCGCCATTCTCCTGCTGATCTTGTCGCCGAACGCGCAAGCGCGCGAACCGACCAGGGGGCCCGAGTTGGCACAGCAGGTCATCAACCGCAATTTCCCCGATCCCGACGTCTTCACCGAGGACGACACCTACTACGCCTACGCCACCAACACCGGCGGATATCACGTGCAATTGGCGACCGCGTCGGATCCGGCCGGTCCGTGGCAGCAACGCCCCGACGTGCTCCCGAAACTCCCGCCGTGGATCGGTCCTTCCGAGTCCGGCAGCCTGAACATCTGGGCGCCCGATGTCAGCGCCCGCGACGACGGCACCTACCTGCTCTACTACACCGCGAATCACGCGCCTTCCGGCAGGCAATGCATCGGTGCCGCGGTCGCGGATTCCCCACTCGGCCCGTTCGAGCCGACGAGTCCGGAACCGCTGATCTGCGCACCGGGCCAGGGCGACGTGATCGACCCGGCGAGTTTCGTCGACGACGACGGAAAGCGGTATCTGCTCTACAAGGATTCCCGTGGCGCGCGGGCGCGCAGCGGCCCGTCGACCATCCACTTGCGACCGGTCGCCGCGGACGGACTCACCCCCGCGGGCGCGGACGTGTCGTTGCTGAGCGCGGACCGCCCGGAGGAGAACGGTGTCGTGGAGGCTCCGACGCTGGTGCGCCGCCCGGAGGGTTACGTGCTGTTCTACTCCGGAAACACCTTCGACAGCGGGGATTACTTCACCAACTACGCCACCGCGCCGAGCCCGACCGGCCCGTTCACCAAGGCTCCCGGCACGTTGCTGAGCAAAGAAGCCTTGGGCGGCTCGGTCCGCAATCCCGGCGGTCAGGACGTTTTCGACGACGGCGGCCGAATCGCGTTCCACGGTGATCTGCCCGCGCCGCCCGGCGATCGCGGGCTCCACGTGGGCGGGCTCTCGTGGAACGGCTTGAATCCGGTGCTGAGCCCGGACTCCCGAACTTGACCGACTCCCGAACTTGACCGACTCCCGCGCGACCGGACTCCCGCACTGAGCGACCGCGCGCGGAATACACCCGATCGTGGCCTGCGCAAACCGTTCAATCCGAAGGTGGCGCGGGCTAGAGTTCCGATCAGTCCCACTCCGATGGCGCGCGATCTCCTTGCGAGGCAACCGGATGGGGCAAGGGAGGGAGCGGACCCGGCGTCCACAGCGGACACCGGGTCCGTTTTATCGTGTTCACGCTGCTCCATTTGTCCTAGTAGGACTGCGCCGGTCAGCGCATTCTGCGATCGGACGGTGACAGGACGCAACGATCGAAGTCAGGCTGTCGTTGTTGCCTTGAAAAGTTTCACCAATCTCGGGAGCAGCCCATGCGCTTGCGAGCCCTCGTAGCAACGGTCGCCGGAGTGACCGCGTTGGCAGCGCCGACCGCCTCGGCCGCCGACACCACCGACCCCCTCGCAAGCCAGCAGTGGGGACTCGACCAGATCCACGCCGCGGATGCCTGGAACAACAGCACCGGCGCGGGCCAGACGATCGCCGTGGTCGACACCGGTGTCGACATGGGACCCCCGGACCTGCAGTCGCAGCTGGTGCCGGGCGCGATGTTCGCCTGCGGCGGCGGGCCCGCGCCGTGCGGCAACGGCGACTGGCGCGGGCCGGAC
>NZ_JAFRFW010000491.1:0-2028 GCF_017434145.1 Saccharopolyspora sp.
CGCCTCGTAGAGCCGGCGGTACTCGTCCTCGGTCCGCTCCTGCCCGCCGGGCAGGGCCAGCATGGCCAGGTCGAGGAGCTTGCCGAAGCCCGGGGTGTTGCCGAGGGGAATCACGTGTTCGACCACCAGCAGCTTGCCGCCGTCCCCCAGCAGCGGCGCGGCCGCCTCGATCACCATGTCGAAGCGCTTGTTCGGGTCCAGCCGCCCGAGCAGGCCGATGACGTACGCGCGGTCGTCGATGCCGTGCTCGCCGCGCACCCGCGCCCGCGCGGCCGGGTCGAACGCGACCCGGTCGAAGTCGACCCCGTTCGGAATCATCGTGATCTTGCCGCGGCGCACGCCCCAGGCGGCCAGCCGGTCCGCGACGGTCGGCGAGACCGCGATGGTGGCTTGCGCGAACAGGTCGGTGCCGAGGTAGAGCGCGCGCACTCCGGCGGTCATCCGCCGCCGCTCCAGGTGCGTCTCACCGATGGAGTGCTCGGTGCCGACCACCACCGGCGTCCCGGCCAGCTTCGCGGCGAGCTTGCCGTACACGCACGCCCGGTACAGGTGGGTGTGCACCACGTCGTAGCCGCCTTCGCGGATCAGCGCGCGCAGCTTCGGCAGCGCGCTGAGCTGGGTGTTGCTGCTCATCCCCAGATCGCGCACCCGCGGCCCGTCGCCGGTGATCATGCTCGCGACGTCGCCGGCGTTGTAGAGCGCGAGCACCTCGGCGTCGTGCCTGGTGTGCTGCAGGATCGAGCGCAGCTGCAACTCGGCGCCACCGACCGCCAGGCCGGTGATCACGTGCAGAACTTTCATCGTCGTACTCCCCCCCTCGCGGCGGCCAGCACCGCAACCGCGGTCCTGGCCACTACCACCACGTCCAGCCACGGCGACCAGTTCTCGATGTAGCGGTTGTCGAATTCGGCGCGGTCGGGGATCGAGGTGTCCCCGTGCAGCCCGTGCACCTGCGCCCAGCCGGTCATGCCGCCGGGAACCCGGTGGCGGTCGGCGTAGCGCGGCAGTTCGCGACTGAAGCGCTCGGCGTAGCAGGGCCGTTCCGGGCGCGGCCCGACGATCGACATCCGCCCCCGCAGCACGTGCGCCAGCTGCGGCAATTCGTCGAAGTGCGTGCCGCGCAGCCACCGGCCCAGCACGCTCGTGTCCTTTTTGGACACGATCCAGCCCTGTCCGGCTCCGCGGGCCACGGTGCGGATCTTGACCACTTCGGTGCTGCGCCCGGCTCCGGTGACGCGGCGCTGCCGGAAGAACGCGGTGCCGCCACCCAGCCGCACCGCCAGCGCCGAGGTCAGCAGCAGCGGCGCCAGCAGCACCAGCAGGGCCGCGGCCAGCACGACGTCGAAGATCCGCTTGGCCACCTTCGCCGCAGCGCTGTGGGTCCAGCGCCGCAGCGGCACCACCGGCACTCCCCACACCTCGTCCGAGCTCGCCTGCGGCAACGCCACGCCGAGTTCGTGCAGCCGCGGCACGACGCACACGTCCGCGGGCAGCGGGCGGCAAGCACGCACGATCGCCACCAGGTCCGCTTCGGACTCGCACAGCAGCACGCGGGTGATGCGGTGCCTGGCGACCACTTCGCCGAGCTGCGCAGCACGCCCCAGCACCGGAACATCGCGCCGCGGACCGTCGTCGAGGAACCCCTCCGGCAGCAGCCCGAGTTCGGGATGTTCGCGCAGCGCCCGGTAGATCCGCAGCCCGAGATCCGATGCACCGACGATCACCGTCGGCTGCAGCAGCAACCCGCGCCGGTGCACCGACCGGAGCACTCCGCACACCGCGCCCCGGAACACCACGAGCACGCCTGCTCCGGTGCAGCCGAGCCACATCGGCGGCGTCCACGGCAGCAGCAGCACCGCCGGGCACGCAGCCGAGATCGCCAACCGCGGAATCTGGTCGCCGACTCGCAGGCAGATCCGGCTGCGGTGCTGGCCCTCGGCCGCCAGCACCGCCAGCACCGCCACGCCGTAGACGACGCCGGTCCACACCGCGGCCCCCGACACGGCGACCGCCACGACCAGCGCCACC
>NZ_JAFRFW010000492.1:0-5163 GCF_017434145.1 Saccharopolyspora sp.
GCGCGGCGGTTGCCCGCCGCGGTCGGCCGGTGGCCGTCCGGGCGGTTGCGGTCTGCGTTGCCGCGGTCGGCGGTGTTCGCCGTCGCCGGGCGGTCCTGTCGGCGGCCGATCATTCACCGGGCAATCGTAGGAGGTGGGCGAGCAGTGTCCGCACGGCTGCGTCCGTGCGGGCAAAGAGCCCGATCCGGCGTCCCGTCGGCCTCGCTTCCGGCTGCGCAGTGCTGCTGCCGTTCGCTCAGGTGAGCGAATGTGCTGGACAGTACATCGAAACTGTGTTCGCATGGAGTCATGCGCTGGGAAAAGCAACGGGTCTCGGGCAGCGGTGAGCCGCAGCTGCCCTTGGGCGTCGAGGACGCGCCGACGCGCGGGACCGGGCGGGCGGGACTGGCCGAGCCCGGTCCGGAACCGGTCGCCGCGGGCACCGAGGACGCGCTGGCGATCGAGGTGCGCGCGAGGTCGATCATCAACCGCGTGCCGGGCGCCTCGCAGGTGCCGTTCCGCTGGACGATCAACCCCTACCGCGGCTGCTCGCACGCCTGCCGCTACTGCTTCGCCCGGAACACGCACACCTACCTGGACCTGGACTCCGGGCACGACTTCGACAGCAAGATCGTGGTGAAGGTGAACGCGCCGGAGCTGGTGCGCCGCGAGCTCGCGCACCCGAAGTGGGCGGGCGAGCCGATCGCGATGGGCACCAACACCGACCCGTACCAGCGGGCGGAAGGTCGCTACGGGCTGGTGCGGCGGATCATCGAGGCGTTGCGGGACCGGGCGAACCCGTTCTCGATCCTCACCAAGGGGACGCTGATCCTGCGCGACATCGACCTGCTGGAACAGGCGGCGAGGTCGGCCGCGGTCTCGGTCGCGGTGTCGATCGGCTCGATCGACGAGCAGGTGTGGCGGGACATCGAGCCGGGTGCGCCGTCCCCGCTGCGCCGGGTGGACGTGGTCCGCAGGCTCAGCGCCGCCGGCCTGGGTTGCTCGGTGATGATGGCGCCCGTGCTGCCCGGTTTGAGCGACGGGCCGCAGCAGCTCGACGAAACCGTCGCCGCTCTCGCCGAGGCGGGCGCCACCTCCATCACGCCGCTGGTGCTGCACCTGCGCCCGGGAGCGCGGGAGTGGTATCACGCCTGGTTGAGCGAGCGCCGTCCGGACCTCCTGCCGCTGTACGAGCGGCTGTACCGCAACGGCGCCTACGCGCCGAAGTCCTACCAGGAGGACATCGCGGCCCGCGTGCGAGAAGCGCAGCTGCGGTACGGACCAGGGGAGCGGCGGCCCGGGGCGGGGACTTTCCGCGCGACCGGGCCGCGGTCTGAACCAGCGGAACGGGAAGCGGATCAGCTAGCCCTGCTGTGAATGGCCGAGGGCGTCCTCGCCGACTCCGCCATCCGTTGCAGCCGAATGGGAAGCGCCGCATTCAAAGATCTGCGCGGTGGCGGCCGGAATCGTTCGCGCGCCCGCATTCCGCTCCGGCCGCCACCGACCGCATCCGGAACTCCCTGCGAAAGTAGGGAGAAAGTGCGGTGCGGGCTGCGCCGAAGCCTGGTCGCGGCGTCTTGCCGGTAGCAAAGTGCGGGTACTGTTCGTATTCGATTGACTACTCGGATGGATGAACCAGTGCTCCGGTGCGGGGCGGTTTCAGCGCTCGTCGAGCAGCGCGCTGCGCGACGGCTGCCAGCGCACCCCGAACACGCCCATCCCGAAGTCGAGC
This sequence comes from Saccharopolyspora sp., assembly GCF_017434145.1. Classification (NCBI taxonomy): domain Bacteria; kingdom Bacillati; phylum Actinomycetota; class Actinomycetes; order Pseudonocardiales; family Pseudonocardiaceae; genus Saccharopolyspora; species Saccharopolyspora sp. The sequence continues at coordinate 1,712 of NZ_JAFRFW010000492.1, forward strand.
TTCACCGCGTGGGTGCGGGCGTGCCCGTCCAGCGGCAGCGGCTTCGGGGTCTCCACGTCCTGGGCCGCGGAGTCGCCGACGAAGCTCTCCACGTGCTGCGGCGGGCAGGCAGGGTCGAACTCCAGCTCCACCACGTACTGCCGCACCGGCAGCCGGAACAGCCGGGAGAACGTGCATTCCGGCTCGTTCGCCCCGGTCGGCATGTCCGAGATCTCGTACTCCAGCAGCATCGTCTCGCCCCGCTCCAGCGGGCGGTCGAACAGCAGCTCCGCGACGATCACGTCTCGCGCGTGGTCGGTGAGCACCTGCCCGATGCGGCAGGAGCGCAGCGGCCGGATCGTCGGTGAGACCGAGCTGGTGGAGGCTCCGTCGAACATCACCACCCATCGGTCCGCACCGTTGGCCTCGGCTCGCAGAAGCTTGCTCGCCCGCACCGTGCGCTGGTCGCCGTAGGCGTCCACGTGCACCACGTCGTGCTGCGACAGCCGCGTGAGCTTGCTGTCGTGGCTGGTGTCGATCCGGGTCAGCAGCTCGACCGCGGATTCGTTCTCCGACCACAGCTCGCTCAGCGGCGGCGCGTCGTTCGCGGCCTGCCGGGTGCGCCCGCGCGGGCGCGGAGGACCCAGCAGCGCGGACAGCGCGCCGTCCGGCATCCCGAGCACGTTCTCCAGCTGCTGCAGGGCGAGCAGCGAATCGGGGCGCTCGGGGCGGCGGCGGCCGGATTGCCAGTAGCTCAGCGCGGTGATGCTCACCGGGGTGCCGCGGGTCTGCAGCCGGTGCTGGATGCGTTCCAGGCTCAGCCGGCTGGACCGGATCGCCGCGCGCAGCGCGGCTTCGAACGGTCCGGTGCGGAGCAGTTCCGCGAGCTCGGGCGAGACCGGTGGGGCGTGGTCGTTGCGGACGGCCGTGCGCGACATCGAACGGGTCTCGGTCTTCGGACCGGTCATGGTTACTCCTCGTGTCCGCCGAACTCGGGGACTTACGCTAATGAGTGAAACCCGGTGGCGCAACGATCAAGTTGCGGTTCGGCGCTCCCACCAAAGTGGGAGTATTTCTCCCCCGGTGGCCTCCGGCGGACTACCGCCGAGCGCGCGGTTGACATTGCCATGATCACCGGGAAGTCGCGTTTTCCGGAGCTTCCCGCCGATCGGTTCCGAGTGCGGCCGGAACCCGCGTGATGCCGTCGTAATTGCACGCGGAAAGCGCGGTTCTGTGAGTTAACTCGCGGCGTCACAACCCTGCGGTTCTGCCGCCGCCGAGCGTGCCTGGTCCCGCAGCGAGCGCAATGATCATCCACAACGGATTCGCCCGCGGGTGCGCCCGAAGTCCGGCGGAAACCTGCTCGACGTGTCCCGCCGGACGTTGGATAACCTGGATCCTCAGCCGCCTCGCAGGCCGGGCGCCTGCCGTCGAGCAGCCGCGAGGGAGCAGCCGCGAGCAAGCAGTTGTCGCTTCGCCGACTTGAAGAGGAGCTCAGTACCCGTGATGCGCACGCACGAGGCCGGATCGCTTCGCGCCGGTCACTCCGGGCAGTCCGTCACCTTGGCAGGGTGGGTGGCGCGCCGCCGCGATCACGGTGGAGTGATCTTCATCGATTTGCGCGACGCTTCCGGGGTCGCCCAGGTGGTCTTCCGCGAGGGGGAGATGGCCGCGCGCGCACACCGGCTGCGCGCCGAGTTCTGCGTGCGGGTGACCGGTGAGGTCGTGCGCCGTCCCGTCGGCAACGAGAACGCCGAGATCGGCACCGGTGAGATCGAGGTCTACGCCTCCGAACTGGAAGTGCTGTCCGAGTCCGCGCCGCTGCCGTTCCCGCTGGACGAGCACCTGGAGACCGGCGAGGAGATCCGGCTCAAGCACCGCTACCTGGATCTGCGGCGAAACGGCCCGGCCCGGACCATCCGGATGCGCAGCGAGATCAACCGCGTTGCCCGCAACGTGCTGGGCGACCGGGAATTCGTCGAGGTCGAGACGCCGACGATGACCCGCTCCACGCCCGAGGGCGCCCGCGACTTCCTGGTTCCGGCGCGGCTGCAGCCGGGGACCTGGTACGCGCTGCCGCAGTCGCCGCAGCTGTTCAAGCAGCTGCTGATGGTCGGTGGCGTGGAGCGCTACTTCCAGCTCGCCCGCTGCTACCGGGACGAGGACTTCCGCGCCGATCGCCAGCCCGAGTTCACCCAGCTCGACATCGAGATGAGCTTCGTCGAGCAGGACGACGTGCTCGAACTCGGCGAGGAGATCATCGCCGGGCTGTGGCGCCTGGTCGGCCACGAGGTCCCGCGGCCCATTCCGCGGATGACCTACGCCGATGCGATGTCCCGCTACGGCACCGACAAACCGGACCTGCGGTTCGGGCTGGAGCTGACCGAGCTCACCGAATACTTCTCCGACACCCCGTTCCGGGTGTTCCGGGCGCCCTACGTCGGTGCGGTCGTGATGCCCGGCGGTGCCGACCAGCCGCGCCGGCAGCTCGACGCGTGGCAGGACTGGGCCAAGCAGCGCGGCGCCAAGGGTCTGGCGTACGTGCTCGTCGGCGCGGACGGCACGCTGTCCGGCCCGGTCGCCAAGAACCTCTCGGACGCCGAACGCGATGGCCTGGCCAAGGCCGTGGGCGCCGGTCCGGGCGACTGCGTCTTCTTCGCCGCCGGTGAGCGCGCGTCCTCGCGGGCGCTGCTCGGCGCGGCGCGGCTGGAGATCGGGCAGCGCTGCGGCCTGATCGACCACTCGGCCTGGTCGTTCGTGTGGGTCGTCGACGCGCCGATGTTCGAGCCGGTCGCCGATACCGACGACGTGGCGGTCGGTTCCTCGCGCTGGACCGCGGTGCACCACCCGTTCACCGCGCCGAACGCGGATTGGGCCGAGGACTTCGACAAGGACCCGGACAACGCGCTGGCCTGGGCTTACGACATCGTCTGCAACGGCAACGAGATCGGCGGCGGCTCGATCCGCATCCACCGCTCGGACATCCAGGAACGGGTGTTCGCGGTGCTGGGCATCTCCGAGGAGCAGGCCCAGGACAAGTTCGGCTTCCTGCTGGAGGCGTTCAAGTACGGCCCGCCGCCGCACGGCGGCATCGCCTTCGGCTGGGACCGGATCTGCATGTTGCTGGCCGGTGCGGACTCGCTGCGCGAGGTGATCGCGTTCCCGAAGAGCGGTGGCGGTTTCGATCCGCTGACCGGGGCGCCCGCGCCGATCACCGCTGCGCAGCGCAAGGAAGCCGGGGTGGATGCGAAGCCGGCCGCGAAGGACGCCGACAGCATCTCGGTGACGACCGGGAACGTGGTCGAGAAGCAGGGCTGAGACGCCGACCGCGCTGTTCGCGCGGATCGGCCCTCCGTGGCGGCCGCCGGACCGGCCGGTGGCCGCGGTGGACGCCGTGCGGCCCGCCCGTCGGCGAGTGATGCATCCGGGCGCTCGATCACTGCGGCCGAGGGCGCGCCGCCGGTAGCGACCAA
>NZ_JAFRFW010000493.1:0-10791 GCF_017434145.1 Saccharopolyspora sp.
CTCAAAGGACGTGGAACCCCGCATCCACCGGCAACCCCACACCGGTGACGTAGCGGGAAGCGTCCGAAGCCAGCCACAGCACGGCATCGCTGATGTCGCCGGGTTGCAGCATCTTGACCGGCAGCGCGTTGCGCAGCATCTCCGCGTCCGCGGGATGCTCGGCGAAATACTCGCGCAGCGAGTCGTTCTCCAGCATCGGAGTGTCCACACCGGACGGATGCACGGTGTTGACCCGGATGCTCTCCTTCGCCAACCCCACCGCGTAAGACTTCATCAGGCCGACCACGCCGTGCTTGGCCGCCGTGTAGGCCAGCACCGCGGGAGTGCCGGGCGCGCCGACCAGGCCCTTCAAGCTCGCGGTCGATCCGGTCATGATGATCGACCCGCCACGGCCGGTTTCGCGCAGCGGCGGCAGAGCCGCCTCCACGGTGTTCCAGACGCCGGTCATGGTCGTGGCGACGATGGTGTTCCAGGTCTGCGAGTCCGAGGTTCCCTCGGCCGCCAGGACCGTCGAAATCCCGGCGTTGACGACCACGATGTCGAGACCGCCCAGTTCCGCGGCGCCCTTCGCCACCACGGAAGCCAGGTCGTCACCATCGCGCACGTCCACCTGAGCGATCACGATCCGGCGATCGTGGTTCTGAACCAGCCGCGCGGTCTCCGCGAGATCGTCCGGAACCGGCATGGCGTACGGCATCTCCGGCACGGTTTCGCAGCGGTCCACCGCGATCACGTCGGCCCCGGCCTCCGCGAGCCGGGTCGCGTGCGAGCGGCCCTGACCGCGGGCGGATCCGGTAACGAGTGCGATCTTTCCGGTCAGTGCTCCCAAGATGACGTCTCCCGCCAGGTAGCGATCACGGCGAAACCATCCTGATCAGCACTCTCCATGCACGGCAAGTACCCGATCGCAGCAGCGCCCGCGCCCGCAGCACCTGCATGCGCGGGTGGCCAGGAACGATGCTGCCGGTCGACTCGGCACGCAGCGTGATCTAGCATTGCCCGACGTGCAGACCCGCGCGCCGGCCAACAGCGTCGTCGGTTGGGTCGTGCCCGCACTTCCGCTCTACGGGCAGGACCACGAGCGCGGCGATCTCGCCTGGTGACGGGTTTGAGATCCAGCCGATGCCACCGCACTTCGCGGTTCCGGGGTCTCACCGCGCTTCGCGGTTCGGAAAGAGAGTGCCGATCGCCGGAAGGACCGGTCATGCACACCACCGACAGTACGCTCGAAGACTTCCTCACCGCCCTGCCCAAGGTCGAGCTGCACGTGCACCTGGAAGGGTCGATGCAGCCGGGCACGCTGCTGGCACTGGCCCGCAAGCACCGCATCGCCGACCTGCCGCAATCGCTGGAAGAGATCCGTTCCTGGTACGAGTTCCGGGACTTTCCGCACTTCCTCGACGTCTACCGCAGCGCCGCTCGCGTGCTGCGCGACGAGGAGGATTTCGCGTTGCTGGCCGCCGAAACCATTCGCGCACTGGCGCGGCAGAACGTGCGCTACGCGGAAATGAACTTCAGCCTGTCCGGCCATCTCCGACGCGGCATCCCGCCCGCCGTCGTGTTCGCGGGGCTCGAGCAAGGACGCACCTCGGCCGAGTCCGAGCACGACATCACCGTCCGCTGGGTGCCGGACTTCGCCGGGGATTTCGGCGTCGAAGCAGGATCATCCACTTTGGACGCTGTATTGGCGCACGGTCCGGCTAGTGTTGTCGGTTTCAGCGTCGGCGGGCTGGAAGTGGCGCGGGAACCGTTCGCCGAGCTGTTCCAGCGCGCGCGGGCCGCGGGTCTGCGCAGCCTGCCGCACGCCGGGGAAACGGGCGGGCCGGACCGGGTCTGGTCGGCACTGCGCGACCTGGGCGCCGAACGGATCGGCCACGGCATCGGCAGCATGAGCGACCCCGCGCTGCTGGAGCACCTGCGGGAACATCGGATTCCGCTGGACGTCTCGCCGACTTCCAACCTGTGCACTCGTGCGGTGGCCGGTCTGCAGGATCATCCGCTGCCGCGCATGTTGCGGGAGGGATTGCTGGTCACGCTCAACAGCGACGATCCGCCGATGTTCGGCACCGACCTCACCCAGGAGTACCGCACCGCGAACCGGATGGGCCTGGATCGCACCGACCTGGCCGCACTTGCTCGCAACGGAGTGCAGGCCGGCTTCCTCGAACCCGACAGGAAGGCGCGGCTGACGAACGAGATAGACGCCGTGCTGACCGGGCAGAACCAGGAGTGATGGCCGCGGACCGGCGCATCGTCGTAGGGTCCGGGCGGTTCGACGCTGCGCCGGTTCCCGGCGTCTTCGTGAGATGTCGGCGACTCCCCGCCGACGTTGTGCGATCCACCGCCCGCCCACGCGCAGGAAGGCAGCACACCCATGAGCACCATCCCCCGCTTCCACCTGGCCATGCCCGTCGACGACCTGTCCGCGGCACGCCACTTCTACGGCGAGGTGCTCGGACTGGACCAAGGCCGCAGCGCGGAGACCTGGGTGGACTGGAACCTGCACGGCCACCAGTTCGTGACGCACCTGGCGCCCGAACGCCGCTCGGCCGTGCACAACCCGGTCGACGGTCACGACGTGCCGGTGCCGCACTTCGGCCTGCTGCTGACCGTCCCGGAGTTCCACGAGCTGGCGAACCGGCTGCGCGCGGCGGGCACCGAGTTCGTGATCGAGCCCTACGTGCGGTTCGAGGGGCAGCCCGGTGAGCAGTGGACGATGTTCCTGCACGACCCGGCGGGCAACGCCCTGGAGTTCAAGGCGTTCGCCGACGACTCGCAGGTCTTCGCGGTCTGAAACGGGCCGAGTTCGTGCCGCCGCGCAGGTGAACCCGCGCCCCGCCGCGGGTACGCCTCCCAGGTGCCCCGCGGCGGCTCGCCACGAGGCGACCGACGCGGGAGGTGCCGATGCGACGCGGACGGCAATCGGACGACCCGGCGCTGATCACCGACGCCGAACCGTCGTTCGACGAGGAGCAGCGGCACCGCAAGCGCGTCTACGCCGTGCTGATGGTGGTGCACCTGGTGGGCTTCACGGCCGCCGGACTCCTCGCGCACATCTGGTGGCTGGCGCTGGCCATCGTGATCGTCACCGGGGCGCTGCCGTGGGTGGCGGTCGTTCTCGCCAATGACCGCACCGCACGTCCGGGCAGGCGCCGCATGCGGCGACAAGAGCGGCGCGCCGTCGAAGACCGCCACCACGACCACATCGACACCGACCAGCGACAGCCCTGACAGCCGCTACCCGCGCGGTTACCGAAGGATGCCGACCGCGCCGTAGACGTTGCCGCGGGCGGCTTCTTCCTCGGTGACCGGCTCGTCGGGCCGCCACTTCGCAGCGGGCACCACGCCCGGTTCGAGCAGGGTGTAGCCGGGCATCAGCGCGGCGACCTCCTCCGGTGTGCGCAGGTGCAGCTGCGGTGTGGAAGTCGAGGACAGCAGGTAGCGCAGCCCGGCGACTTCCTCATCGGTGCGCGTGATCTGCGCGTTGTTGGACACCGCCAGCGCACTTCCCGGCACGCACCTGTCCCGGTAGCGGGTCACCAGCGCCGCCCCGTCGGGGCTGGGAATGATGTCCAGGATCCCGAAGGCCAGCACCGCGATCGGCCGGTCGAAGTCCAGCAGTCCGGCCACGCCCGGCGCGTCGAGCACCGTCTCCACGTCGCAGGCGTCGGCTTCGGTGACGCTCACCTGCTCGTTCTCGCCGAGCAGGTAGCGGGCGTGGTGGCAGGCGATGACCTCCCAGTCCACGTAGGCCACGCGGGCGCGCGGGTTGTGCTCCTGCGCGATCTCGTGCACGTTGCCGACGGTCGGCACGCCGGAACCCAGGTCGAGGAACTGGTCGATCCCTTCCTCGGTCACCAGATGCCGCACGGCCCGGCCGAGGAATCCGCGGTTGGCCCAGCAGTAGTCCCGCTCGGTCGGCGCGATCCGCAGCGCTTGATCGGCCATTTCCCGATCCACCGCGAAATTCGCCGACCCGCCGAGGTGGTAGTCGTACATCCGGGCGATGTTGGCGCGGTCGAAGTCCGCGTTCGCCACTTGGGCGGCCAGCTCCGCGTCGTGATCCATGCCCGAAACCGTAACCGAACTGCGAGGTCTCGCGGAGGATTCACGCCCTGATCATTGCCCGAGCAACACCGGGCGCCTGCGGATGACGATCTCGTGTTCCTCGGGCGAGCTGCGCACCGCCACCGCGTACACCCCGTGCGGGCGGTGGTTGAACCGCAGCGGCAGATCGTCGACGCCGGAGCCGAGCCATTCGCGCATGTCCCGCTCGGTGCCGCCGACCTCCATCCACGCGATCCCGCCGGGTTCCCGGCCGTGCGGCGCGTCGTTCGCCGGGTGCGTGTCCGGGTCCATGTGGAACACGTTCGGCAGTCCGCGGCGCCACGCTTCCGGAGCGCTCGGCGTTCGCGGCGAACCGCGCACCGAGCCGTCCGCGGCCACGCGGGTCACGGTTTCTTCGACCGGCACGCCGAACCACTCGGCGTAGCGGTCCAGTTCCTCGCGGCTGTCCACGCCCGCGCACCAGCCGAGGAACACGTCACCTGCGCGGAGCTGGTCGAGGAACCACCGCCCGCCTGCGGTGTGCTCGGCGGTGACCGCGTCGATGACGCTCTCCACTTCGAGATACTGCCGCGGACCCAGCGCGGCGATGCGGTTGGCCGCGCCGATTCCCGGGAACCAGCCGCCTTCGCGGTCCCCGAGGCCGGTCTCGGCCCGCAGCCGCTCGGCCCCCTCGAACAAGTTCTGCACCCCGAGCGCGATGTGATCGATCCGCAACATCGTTCGCCAGCCTAAACGTCAGGAGGGGTACCGACCACAAGGGATGGGCGGCTTCGTCGCGTCCGGTCACGGTTGCGCGGGCTGGCGACCACCGATGATCTCGGACATGGTGCTGCCTGCGCGAAGCAGCGCCAGGGCGCGCTGGGCGATGGTGTCGATCCTCGAGTCCAGTACCTCGAGAGATCCATCGACGTCCCGGAAGTCGCGAATGGCGGCGACGGCCCTGCGAACGTCCGGGATGCGGTAGCCCGCCGCCCTGAGTGCGGCGACGATGCGAGCCTCGGGGCACACACGTAGAGGGCGCGATTTCGCTGCTTCGCCAAGCGCACGAGAGGGCCGCGCGTCGTACCGCGTCCAGGGAACGCCGGGCGCCCCGCAACTAGTCGTTCCCGGGTGCCGGTTTGCGGCCGACGCCGCCGTAGCCGTCGACGTCCGCGCGCGGATCGTCGACCTCCGGGCGCCACAGGCTCACCGGAACCACGCCCGGTTCGACGAGTTCGAGATCGCGGAACAGCTCGCGGACCTGATCGGGAGTGCGCACGACGTAAGGAATCGCGCCGCTGGTCGCGTACTGGTCGTTGGCGGCGACCATTTCCTCGTGGGTGTCGGTGCCCTCGTAGTGCACGAGCACGCTGCCCGGCGGCAACGCTTCCAGCAGCTCCGCGACGATCCTCGCGGCCTCATCGGTGTCGGCGACGTGGCCGAGCACGCCCATCAGCACCAGCCCGATCGGCTGCGCGAAATCCAGGGTCGCGGCGGCTTCGCGGAGGATCACCGCGGGTTCGCGCACGTCGGCGTGCACGTAGTTCGTCGCACCCTCCGGGGAGCTGGTCAGCAGCGCACGGGCGTGCACGAGATCGAGCGGATCGTTGTCCACGTAGACGATCCGGGCCTCGGGCGCGCAGCGCTGCGCGATCTCGTGGGTGTTGTCGGCCGTCGGCAAGCCGGTGCCGACGTCGAGGAACTGGCGGATTCCCTCCTGCTCGACCGCGTACCGCACCGCGCGGCCGAGGAACAACCGGGATTCGCGGGCCACGGTGACCATCCGCGGGAAGTGCTCGCGGACGTAGTCGCCGATCTCCCGGTCGACCTCGTAGTTCTCCTTGCCGCCGAGCAGGTAGTTCCAGAACCGAGCCGAATGCGGCACGGTCGAATCGATTCCCGTCCGGTGATCGTCGGCCGCGTTCTGACTCAAACCTGCTACCCCTCCGAATCCGTCCGCACCCAGGGTCCCCGGTTCGCCTGGCGCGCCGACCCGGTCATGATCGCAAAGGTGTCCGCGCGCGGAAAAGGAGGGATCGCCACCGGATGCGATCGACGCAGCGCGCTGCGTCGTTCCGACCAGCGCGCGGCCGAGCCGCTCAAGAGCTGAACCGCTGCTCCTGCTCGCGGATGCCGGGCAACCCGATCGTCTCCAGGAATCCCTGGAAAGTCTCCATGTCCCGCGAATCCGTCGAGTGCTGCGCGCGGAACGTCTCGAAAATTCCGCGGATCGCCGGTGTCGCCGCCAACAGGGCGCTGACCGGCGAGATCACCACGCCGAAACCGAGTTCGGCCAGCCGCGAGAACGGGATCTCGGCGGTGTTGCCGCCTTCCACGCGGTTGAACAGCAGGCAGTGCCCGGACAGCTCGCGCGCCACCGTCTCGATGTCCTCGACGGTGCGGGGAGCTTCGACGAACAGCACGTCCGCGCCTTCCGCGGCGAACCGGCGGGCCCGCTCGATCGCCGCGGGCAGGCCGTGCACCGCGGCGGCGTCGGTGCGCGCGATGATCAGCAGGTCCGGGTCGGTGCGCGCCGAGACGGCGGCGCGGATCTTGGCGCACGCCTCGTCCACGTCGAGCACGCTCTTGCCGGACATGTGGCCGCAGCGCTTCGGCGACTCCTGGTCCTCGAGCTGGATCGCGGCGACCCCGGCCTGCTCGTAGTCGTGCACGGTGCGCACCACGTTGAGCGCGTTGCCGTAGCCGGTGTCCGCGTCGGCGATCAGCGGCACGTCCACGGCCTGGGACAGCCGCCGGGCGGTGTCGGCCATCTCGGTCGCGGTCACCAGCCCGATGTCCGGCCTGCCCAGCAGCGACGCGGCCACCCCGAACCCGCTGAGGTAGACGGCGCCGAAACCCGCCTGCTCGGCCAGCCGCGCGGTGATGCCGTCGTAGACGCCCGGCGCGACGACCGGTGCGGCGTCGGTGAGCGATTCGCGGAGCTTCCTGCGGACGTTCGGGCGCGGCCCGGCGAACTCCGACACGTGTTCCTCCTTGGTCGCAACGTTCTCCCCGCATCGTCGCGCACTCGACCGGCGCTCCGGTCCGGCGGGAGCGAGAGCGCGATCCCGCGCTCGAACCCGCGGCACGGGCTTCGCTCGCGCTGCGCCGGCCCCCTCAACTGCGGGGGTGGGGTTGTGCGAACTACGTCTCATTCGCACCGCGCCGTTCTTCGCGCCTCAACGATTTTCGCAGTTCATGGCACATCCGGGCGGGTCGCCCCGAGTGCGCGCGCCGCGCTGCGGTCCGGAGGGTGAGCGGCCATGAGCAAGACGACGAGCCTGATCATCATCATCGCCGGTGGCGTGCTGGCCATCGCAATGCTCTTCACCGCCCTGGCGGTCGGCTGAGCACCGAACCTGCAAGCACCAACCACGATTCAGCAAGACCGGAAACAGCAACGCGACGGGCCGGGCGGTTCTCCAACCGCCCGGCCCGTCGTTCGTCGTAGCCGCCGAAAGATCAGCGGGGCGCGCCGTCCTCGTCCGGGCGCATCCCCCGCCAAACCAGATCGACGAGGTTCTCGGTCTGGTTGCGCCAATCGCCGCTCGGATCGAGGAAAAGCAGTCCGCCGAGCCCGCGGAACACCGTCTCCGGATCGAGGTCCGCGCGCACCGTCCCGGCCGCGATGTTCGCCGTCAGCAGTTCGGCGACCGCACCGAGCACCATCTGGTGCGTGTTCGCGGGCAACTCCCCGCGGGATGCGGTCGCGGCGCGCAGCGCGTCGACGAGACCCCGCTTGGTCATCATGTAATGGGTCAGGTGGTCGGTCGTCCACACCCGGAAGGCCTGCTGCGGCGGGTGCGTTTCGAGCAGTTTCGGCACGACTTCGACCAGGGCGTCGACCTCGCGCTGGTAGACCGCGAGGATGAGCTCTTCCGGGGCGCTGAAGTGCCGGTACACCGTGCCGACGCCGACACCGGCCTGCTTGGCGATGGTGTTGAACGACAGCTCGCCCGACTCGGCCAGCGACTCGGCCGCCGCGTTGAGAATGCACTCGTGGTTGCGCCGGGTGTCCGCGCGCCGGGAGTTGACCGACCCGGTCCCCATCGTTCCTCCGTACTCCGCGAGTCGCGGCGCGCGCCGGAGCCGGTGCGCCGCCTTCGTTGCGAAGCGGATTCTAATCCGCTAGTCTCGGTTCACATAGCGGATGATTATCCGCTTCTGTACATCCACTGCACTGCCCGGCCGCCGACTCGGCGTGGCCGTCTCCCACCAATGTGCCGCAAGGCCCGCGGACCCGTGCCGCGCGGCCGCGAAGTAGCTGCGGAGAAGAGACCTTTTGGACATCTCGCTCGAAATCAACGATCGAACGGAACATCTGGAGGTGGATCCCGGCGTCACGCTGCTGGACGCGCTGCGGGAACGCCTCGGCATCACCGGCCCGAAGAAGGGCTGCGACCGGGGGCAATGCGGCGCTTGCACGGTGCACGTCGGCGGCCGTCCGGTGCTGTCCTGCCTGACCCTGGCAGCCACCGTGCGCCAGCCCGTGACGACCGTGGAAGGACTGTCCACTGGGGACGAACTGCATCCGGTGCAGCGCGCGTTCGTGGAGCAGGACGCCCTGCAGTGCGGGTTCTGCACGTCCGGGCAGGTCATGTCGGCCGCCGCCGCGGTCGAGCAGGAGGTCTCGGACGTGCGGGAGTTCATGTCCGGCAACCTGTGCCGCTGCGCGGCCTACCCGAACATCGTCGCCGCGATCGAACAAGCGAGGCAGGCCGATGCGCCCCGTTGAACTCACCGCCCCGGAAACCGTGCAGGACGCGCTCGTGCAACCGGCAACGCCGATCGCGGGCGGAACCACGCTGGTCGACCTGATGAAGCTCAATGTTCTTGCACCGCAACACGTGCTGGACATCAACGCGCTGCCGCTGCGCGGCATCGACACCGCCGACGGGCTGCGGATCGGTGCGCTCGAGCGGATGAGCGACGTCGCGGCGCATCCCGGCGTGTACCCGATGATCTCGCGAGCGTTGCTGCTGAGCGCCTCGCAGCAGTTGCGGAACATGGCCAGCATCGGCGGGAATCTGCTGCAGCGCACCCGCTGCACGTACTTCCGCGACGTCGAAATGCCGTGCAACAAGCGGGAACCGGGCAGCGGCTGTCCCGCGCTCGAAGGCGCCAACCGGATGCACGCCGTGCTGGGCACCAGCGACTCGTGCGTGGCGACGCACGCCAGCGACGTCGCGGTCGCGTTCACCGCGCTCGACGCGGAGCTCCGGCTGATCAGCGAGGCGGGCGAGCGCACCGTCAAGCTGGCCGATTTCTACCGCCTGCCGGGGGATTCGCCCGAGGTGGAGAACGACCTGCGGCCCGGTGAGCTGATCGCCGAGGTCGTGGTTCCGCGGCTGGATTGGGCTTCCCGTTCGACCTACGTGAAGGTGCGCGACCGGCAGTCCTACGAGTTCGCGCTGGGCTCGGCAGCGGTGGCGCTGGACGTCCAGGACGAGATGATCGCCGACGCCCGGGTCGCGGTCGGCGGTGTGGCGACCGTGCCGTGGCGGCTCAGCGCTGTCGAAGCTGCGTTGCGCGGCGCGCCCGCCACGTTGGAGTCCTTTGAGGACGCCGCTGCGCTGGCGACCGAGGGCGCGCGCCCGTTGGCGTCGAACGGTTTCAAGGTTCCGCTGCTGCGGCGGACCGTCGTCCGCGCCCTGCTCGAACTCACCGAGGGGAGCCACTGATGGTCAACCGGCTGGACGCGCCGCTGAAAGTCACCGGCAGGGCCGACTACGGGACCGACCGCAATTTCCCCGGGATGGCCCACGGATACGTCGTGGTCAGCACCATCGCGCACGGGGAGATCGCGGCGATGGACGTCACCGCAGCGAGCAGCTCCCCCGGCGTGCTCGGCGTGTACACGCCGTTCGAGCCGCTGCCGCTGCGCACACCGACCTCGTCGGTCGCCGGCAAGATCTGGGTTCCGTTGCAGGACAAGGAAGTCAGCTACTACGGCCAGCCGATCGGGTTCGTGGTCGCCGAAAGCTTCGAGCAGGCGCGGGACGCGGCGATGCGCATCGAGGTCTCCTACCACCGGCGGCCCGCGCGGACCTCGCTGGACGAAGGGCTCACCACCGCGGAGGACGCACCGCCCGCCATGGACGGATCGCCGCCCGCCTTGAGCGTTCTCGCGGACGGCGTCGAGTCCATCGAGGACGCTTTCGCCGCCAGCCCGGTGGTGGTCGACGCGACCTATCGGACCGCGACGCAGAACCACGCCCCGATGGAGCCGCATTCCGCGGTCGCGCTGTGGGATTCCGATGGCTTGACGGTCTACAGCGGGAACCAGGGCGCCCACCTGCACGCGGCCGAGATGGCCGACGCGCTGGAAGCGGACCCGTCATCGGTCCGGGCCGTGAATCCGTTCGTGGGCGGGGCTTTCGGCGGCAAGGGCGTCACCTCGACCCCGGCGTTCCTGGCGGCGGCCGCGGCTCGGGCGCTCGGCAGGCCGGTCAAAGCCGCACTGAGCCGCGAGCAGGTCTTCACCGCGACCGCCGGCCGCGCCGCAACCGTGCAGCGGATCGCCCTCGGCGCGGACCGGGACGGCACGCTCATCGCGCTGCGGCACGACTCGACGTGCAGCACGTCCGCGGACCGGTCGTTCGTGGAGCCGACCTCGCACGGCACCTCGCGGGAGTGGTATGCGACGCAGAACCTGGCCATCAGCCAGAAGATCGTGCCGCTGAACCTCCCGCCGACCACGTTCTTGCGCGCACCCGGCGAGGCGCCCGGCTCGTTCGCGCTGGA
>NZ_JAFRFW010000494.1:0-4834 GCF_017434145.1 Saccharopolyspora sp.
CGGTTTCCCCGTCTTCCAGCAGGTCCAGCGCCACCTGCGCGCCGAACCGCGAGGCGGCGACGCCGAGCCCGGCGAATCCCACCGCGTAGGCCACCCGTCCCGCGCACGCCGTGCCGAACACCGGCGTGGAACGGGTCGTGGAGTCGATCGGGCCGCCCCAGCGATGGGTGAAGCGCACGCCCTCCAGCTGCGGGAACGTCGTGCAGAACGCTTCGGCGAGCGCCCGGTGCGGCTCCGGGCGCCAGGCGTGCCGCAGCGCGGTGCGCCCGCCGAAGAAGTAGTGCGGCGAACCGCCGCCCCAGAGGATCCGCCCGTCCGGAGTGGGCCGGTAGTAGTGGAACAGGTTGTGGCTGTCGGTGATCCCCTGCCGATCGCGCCAGCCCAGCCGGTCCCACGCCGAGTCCGGCAGCGGTTCGGTCACCAGCACGTAATCCCAGATCGGCAGCACGTACCGGCGCAACCGCCGCAGCGGGCCGCGAAAGGCGTTGGTGGCCAGCACCACCCGCGCCGCCCGCACTGTCCCTTGTGGTCATTGCAGGGACGGCCCGCCGCGCGCGGAACGCACCGAATTCACCGGCGTGTGCTCGTGCAGCCGCACGCCACGCCGCCGCGCCGCCTCGGCCAGCCCGCCGACCAGCTTCGCCGGATCCACCAACCCCCCGGCGTCCGGCAGCCGGAGCCCGGCGCGGAAGGACGGCGAATCCACATCCGCACGAACTCCGCCCGCGCCCTGGAACAGCACGCGGAAGCCGTGCTCGCGGTAGCGGTCCGCCTCGTCGCGCAGCTCGCCGACCTGGTGCGGCTCGGTGGCCACCGCGGTTTTGCCGCACAGCCGCAGGTCCGCGTCGATGCCTTCGGCGGTGACGAACTCGCTGATCTCGCGCAGGTTCCGGGCGCCGAGCTCGACCAGCGCCCCGATCTCCGACGGCCACAGGTGCGCGCCGTGCGCGAGACCGTGCGTGAGCGACTCGGACAGGAAACCACCGCTGCGCGCACTGCCCCCGGAACCTGCCCGGCCGGCGTCCAGGACCAGCACGTCCAGCCCGGGATCGCGCTGCTTGGCCAGCACCGCCGTCCACAATCCGGTCAGGCCCGCTCCGACGACCACCAGGTCGGCTTCGGCCGAGCCGGGCAGCGCGTCCCGCGGCGAACCCCGGTGCGCATCCCAGAACACGGCCGGTTCCGCGTCCGCGAGCGCGCGGTCGACCTGCCCGTTCAGTGCCACCACGGGCGGTACCCGACTCCGTGCTTGCCTGCGCGCTCCACGTCCTTGCGAAGCTGCCTGGTCTCGCGGGCGGTGCCCGGCGGATGTCCGTGCTTGATCGAGCGGTGCTCGCACGCCTCGCCCATCAGGCACACCGAGTAGAACAACCCGACGAACAACCCGAGCACCAGAGCGCTCAGCCGGATCGACCACGATGCGGGCAGCAGCAGGACCACCGCGCAGCAGGGCGCCAGCTGGGTCAGCGCGCGGGCGAAGTGGCGCAGCGCCCAGGTGCGGCAGGTGACGTCGTGCAGCACCCACTCCGCGCACCGTTCGGGCAACCGGCCGCCGAAGGCGTACCAGACCCATTGCGCCGGGTTCGGCCGCCCGGAACTCGCTCGCTCAGGCCGGGGTGACACCGCTCCAGGGTAGGCGTCGCGACCGGTCCCGAGAGACCCCAGTCGGTCGCACACGTCACTCCGGCCACTGGTAACGATCCACGGCGCGCGACGATGTTATTGGTGCAGGGCGAAAGCGCCGGGAGGCCAGCGCCGGCCGTACGCTCACGGACCGCGCGACCTCCCCCGGCAGCGCCGCCGTCTTTCGCCGCTTCGCAATCCGCCGCTCAAACGAACCGAAACGGGCACGCCAGCATGTTCATCCTCGTCGTCGTGATGTTGTTCCTCGTCGTCGTCGGTGCCGTGAGCTTCACGGATCTCGTGGACAACGGTTTCCGCAGCGCGGGCGCCACGCTCGCGCAGGCGCTGCGCGACACCCGCCCGAACACCTGACCATCCACTGAGGACACTCGCGGCGGCGCGGAACCGGTCTCGGGTGCCCGCGCCACCCGGTCCTAGAGTGGGGGCGTGAGCAGTGCGAACCCGCCGGAGACCCACGGCTGCTGCGCCCCCGGGCGCGACCCGTCCGATCGGGCCGCGGCCACCGGTTCCCGGCCGCGTGCCGAGGTCGGCAGGCAGGCCGACCGCCATTGGCGACAAGTGCCCGGCGGGACGTTCCGGATGGGCACCGAAGACGCGGAAGGCTTCCCGGACGACGGTGAAGGACCGGTGCGCCAGGTCCGGCTGAGCCCGTTCGAGATCGGCCCGTTCGCGGTGACCAACGCCGAATTCGCCGAGTTCGTCGCGGAAACCGGTTTCGTCACCGACGCCGAGCGGTTCGGCTGGTCGTACGTGTTCGCCGCGTTCCTGCCGGGCGCCCTGCGCCGCGCCGCGCCGCGCCCGGACCAGACGCCGTGGTGGTGCGGCGTCGAAGGCGCGTACTGGCGCGCTCCAGAAGGCCCCGGCTCGGCGGTGGACGGCCGGGAAGACCATCCCGTCGTCCACGCGTCCTGGCACGACGCCGCCGCCTACTGCGAGTGGGCGGGCGGGCGCCTGCCCACCGAAGCGGAATGGGAGTACGCCGCCCGCGGCGGGCTCGACCAGGCCCGCTATCCGTGGGGCGACGAGCTGCTGCCCGGCGGCGAGCACCGCTGCAACATCTGGCAGGGCATGTTCCCCGCCAAGAACCTCGTCGAGGACGGCCATCGCGGCACCGCGCCGGTGGACTCCTTCCCGCCAAACGGCTTCGGCCTGCACAACGTGGCGGGCAACGTCTGGGAGTGGTGCGCGGACCGGTGGACGACCACGCACTCCGCGCAGCCGGTCGCCGACCCGGCGGGACCGCCCGAGGGCGACCGGCGGGTGATGCGCGGCGGCTCGTACCTGTGCCACGAGTCGTACTGCAATCGCTACCGGGTGGCCGCCCGCACGGCCAACACGCCGGACAGCTCGGTGGGCAACCTCGGGTTCCGCTGCGTGCGCGACTCTCCCGAATGGTGAACGACCTGTTGCTGCGAGTGTCGTAGCCGCTATGCTCCGCGCATGATCGACCTGGCGCGCCCGACCCGCCTTGTGATGCGCAAGCACGTCGATCTCCTGCGCGTGATCAGCAGCGCCTGTCGCGCCGGCTGACGCAGCTCGCTCCTTTCACCGCACGGATCCGCCTGTTGAGCGGAATTTCCGCGCGTTTCCAGCTCATCGCACCGCCTTTCGCGGCGCGTTCCCAATCCGGCGCGAACCGTCGCGCCCGAAGTCCACTGTGGAGTCCGCATGTCCGCTGAACCGCAAGACGAGTCCGCCTGGTCGTTCGAGACCCAGCAGGTGCACGCCGGTGCCGCACCGGACCCGGCCACCGGCGCCCGCGCGGTGCCGATCTACCAGACCACCTCCTACGTCTTCCGCGACACCCAGCACGCGCAGGACCTGTTCAGCCTGGCCGAGCCCGGCAACATCTACACCCGCATCAACAATCCCACCCAGGACGTGCTGGAACAGCGGGTCGCGCGGCTGGAAGGCGGCGTCGGAGCGGTCGCGGTCGCCTCCGGGCAGGCCGCCGAGACGCTGACCGTGCTCACCCTCGCGCAGGCCGGGGACCACCTGGTCTCCAGCGCCTCGCTGTACGGCGGCACCTACAACCTCTTCCACCACACGCTGCCGAAGCTGGGCATCGAGGTCAGCTTCGTCGACGACTTCGACGACCCGCAGGCGTGGCGCGCGGCGGTGCGGCCGAACACCAAGCTGCTGTTCGCCGAATCCCAGGGGAATCCGCGCAGCAACGTGCTCGACGTGCGCGCGGTGGCCGACGTGGCGCACGAGGCCGGTGTGCCGCTGGTCGTGGACAACACGGTCACCACGCCGTACCTGCTGCGGCCGCTGGAGCACGGCGCGGACATCGTGGTGCACTCGGCGACGAAGTACCTCGGCGGGCACGGCACGGCCGTCGGCGGCGTCGTGGTCGACGGCGGGAAGTTCGACTTCGGCGCGAACGGAGCGCGGTTCCCCGGATTCGTCGAACCGGATCCCAGCTACCACGGGCTGAAGTACTGGGAGGCGCTCGGGCACGGCGCGTTCGCGGCGAAGCTGCGGGTGCAGCTGCTGCGCGACCTCGGACCCGCGATCTCGCCGTTCAACGCCTTCCTGGTGTTGCAAGGGCTGGAGACGCTGTCGCTGCGCATCGAGCGGCACAACCGCAACGCCCAGCGGCTCGCCGAATGGCTCGAAGCCCGCGACGAGGTGGAGAAGGTGCACTACGCGGGCCTGCCGTCGAGCCCGTGGCACGAACTGGGCAGGCGGTACCTCGACGGCGGATTCGGCGCGATCGTCTCGTTCGAGCTGCGCGGCGGAGTCGCGGCCGGGCGGGCCTTCGTGGAGGGCACCTCGCTGTTCAGCCACCTGGTCAACCTCGGCGACGTGCGCAGCCTCATCGCGCACCCGGCCAGCACCACGCACAGCCAGCTCTCCGAGCAGGAGCAGCTGGACGCGGGCGTGCCGCCGGGGCTGGTGCGGCTCGCGGTGGGCATCGAGTCGGTCGAAGACCTGGAGGCCGACCTCGAAGCGGCGTTCCGAGCGGCGAAAGCCGAATTGGAGGGTTGATGATCGTCCCGGCCCTTCCCGCCACCGGCGCGTGGCGGGAAGGGCACCCGCCGGGACGGCGCGAGTGGGTCCGGCTGGCGCCGTTGCCGCTGGCCGCGGGCGGGAAGCTCACCGGTGCCCGGCTGGCCTACGAGACGTGGGGCGAACTCGCCCCGGACGGTTCGAACGCGGTGCTCGTGCTGCACGCGCTGACCGGCGA
>NZ_JAFRFW010000495.1:0-6730 GCF_017434145.1 Saccharopolyspora sp.
CACCCGCCTGCTCACCCCGTCCACCACCGCGCGGGTGTCCAGCGCCGTCAAGCCCGGCAGCCGCCGCTCGTCCACGGCGGTGCGCGCGCCCGCGGTGTAGGCCAGCAGCTCGGGGTGGTCGGTCAGCAGCAGGCCCCCGACGAAACCCACGTCCGGGCTCGGCCCCGCGTGCGCGCCCGCGTCGAACACGGCGGTCACCTCGGCGCTGCCGCCGGCACGGTGGCGTTCGGCGAGCCGCCCGGCGACCGCGGCGTAGCGCTCGTCCCCGCCGCGCCGGTGGTCCTGGCTGCTCAGCGGGATCGCGCCGTCCCGGCTGACCAGCAGCGCCGAACCGGACAGCCCGTCCGCCGAAGCATCGATCGTCGCCTGCGGCACGTCCACGACCAGTGCCGATCCGCCGCCGATCCGCTCGCGCACCGCGGCCGAGACCGCCTGCTCGATCCGCTGCCTGCGTTCCGGGTCGAGCCGCCGCAGCGCCCGCCGCGAACGCCCCTGCTCCCAAGCCTGCTCGGGCGCGCGGATCAGGTGGGTGAGCTCGCCCGAGTCCTTCCCCACCACGCGCTCCAGCACGGCCAGCGCCAGGTGCGTGCCCACCGAGACCGCCGAACGCTGCCTGCCGATCACTCCGTCGACGATCCCGGCGAGGTCCAGGGACCGGATCGTGCGCCACACCGCCGCCACATCACCGAACGGCAACTGCCGGGTGCGCTCCGGTTCCGCCGCCGAACCGCCGAGCGACCCCGCGACGTCCTCGGCGGTACCGAGGTAGCGCTGCCCGACGATGCGCGGGCGGCCGTTCACCCGCCCGGACTCCGCGTAGTAGTAGTAAGTCCGCCCGCCGCGCCGCTTGCCGATGATCGACCCCACGCTTTGGGTAATACACCCGCGCAGTGCTTCCCGCAACCACTCGCAGCTTCCTGACCAGGATCAACACGCTGCATGACCGGATGGTCACCGGACTCGCCGCGCACGCGCTGGCGGCCTGCGAGCGAGTCGGCCTAGCGTGCCGGTATGTCTTCCGATGACGCCCCCACCTCCTCGGCGATGCGCCGCGCGCTGGCCCGCGCCCGCGACGGCAAGACGCTGGACCGGGACGAAGTGGCCGTGCTGCTGCAAGCCCGCGACGCCGATCTGGACAAGCTCACCGAACACGCCGCCAGGACCCGCGACGCCGGGTTGCGCGCGGTAGGCCGGGAAGGCGTGATCACCTACAGCCGCAAGGTGTTCATCCCGCTGACCAGGCTGTGCCGGGACCGCTGCGGCTACTGCACGTTCGTCACCGTGCCCGGCAAGGTCGAATCGCCGTACCTGTCGCCGGACGAAGTCCTCGAGATCGCCCGCGAAGGCGCGGCGATGGGATGCAAGGAAGCCCTGTTCACCCTCGGCGACCGGCCGGAGGACCGCTGGAGCGCGGCGCGCGACTGGCTCGACGCGCACGGCTACGACGACACGCTCTCCTACGTGCGGGCGATGTCGATCCGGGTGCTGGAGGAGACCGGGCTGCTGCCGCACCTCAACCCCGGGGTGATGGGCTGGCAGGACCTGCAGCGGCTCAAGCCGGTCTCGCCGTCGATGGGCATGATGCTGGAGACCACCGCCAGCCGGTTGTACACCGAGAAGGGCGGGCCGCACTACGGCTCCCCGGACAAGGACCCGGAGGTGCGGCTGCGGGTGCTCGACGACGCCGGGCGCAGCGCGGTGCCGTTCACCACCGGCATCCTGATCGGCATCGGCGAGGACCACGGCGAACGCGCCGACGCGATCTTCGCGATCCGCAAGGCCGCCCGCGCCTACGGCGGCATCCAGGAAGTCATCGTGCAGAACTTCCGCGCCAAGCCGAACACCAAGATGCAGGCGACGCCGGACGCGGACCTGCAGGAACTCGCCGCGACGATCGCCGTGACCCGGCTGGTGCTCGGCCCGAAGATGCGCATCCAGGCCCCGCCGAACCTGATCGGCGACGAGTACGCGCGGATGATCCGCGCGGGCATCGACGACTGGGGCGGGGTTTCGCCGCTGACCCCGGACCACGTCAATCCGGAGCGCGACTGGCCGCAGATCGACGAGCTGGACCGGCTGACCGCGGATTCCGGTTTCCGGCTGCGCGAACGGCTCGCGATCTACCCGGAGTACGTGCGCGCGGGCGAACCATGGCTGGACCCGCGAGTGCGCTCGCACGTCGACGCGCTCGCCGAACCGGAGACCGGGCTGGCGCGCGAAGGCGCCATGCCGGAAGGGATTCCGTGGCAGGAACCGGACGGCGGCTGGGAGCAGCTGGCGGGCACCGGCCGCACCGACCTGCACGTCGAAGTGGACACCGTCGGGCGCACCGGGGATCGGCGCACCGACTTCGACTCGGTCTACGGCGACTGGTCCGAACTGGCCGAGCGGGTACCGACGACACCGTCGCGGATCGACTCCGACCTGCGGGAAGCGTTGCAGCGCGCGGAAAAGGACCCGGCCGGACTGTCCGATGAGGACGCTCTCGCGCTGCTGCACGCGGACGGCGCGGAGCTGGACGCGCTGACCTCGCTGGCCGACGGGCTGCGCAGGGACACCGTCGGGGACGACGTGACCTTCGTGGTCACCCGCAACATCAACTTCACCAACGTCTGCTACACCGGCTGCCGGTTCTGCGCGTTCGCGCAGCGGCGCACCGACGCCGACGCCTACACGCTGTCGCTGTCGCAGGTCGGCGAGCGCGTCGACCAGGCGTGGGAAGCGGGCGCGACCGAGGTGTGCATGCAGGGCGGCATCCACCCGGACATGCCCGGTACCGCGTACTTCGACATCGCAGGCGAGGTCAAGCGCAGGCAGCCGGGCATGCACCTGCACTCCTACAGCCCGATGGAGGTCGTCAACGGCGCCTCCCGCACCGATCTGTCCATCCGGGACTGGCTCGATCGCGCCCGGGAGTCCGGTGTGGACTCGATCCCCGGAACCGCGGCGGAGATCCTGGACGACGACGTCCGGTGGGTGCTGACCAAGGGCAAACTGCCCGCGTCGAGCTGGATCGAGGTGATCAGCACCGCGCACGAGCTCGGCATCCCGACCACGTCGACGATGATGTACGGGCACGTGGACACCCCCGAGCACTGGGTGGGGCACATCAAGCTGATCGCCGACCTGCAGCGGAAATCCCTGGAGAACAACGGGAAACCCGGCTTCACCGAGTTCGTGCTGCTGCCGTTCATCCACCAGAACTCGCCGATCTACCTGGCCGGGCTGGCGCGCGCGGGCACCACGCCGCGGGAGAACCGGGCGGTGCACGCGATGGCGCGGATCCTGCTGCACGGGCTGATCGACAACATCCAGTGCTCGTGGGTGAAGCTCGGCGTCGACGGCTGCCGGGACGTGCTCGCAGGCGGTGTGAACGACCTCGGCGGCACGCTGATGGAGGAGACGATCAGCCGGATGGCCGGGGCCGACAACGGCTCCTACAAGACCATCAGCGACCTGGAGACCATGGTCGCCCCGACCGGCAGGCCGCTGCGGTAGCGCACCAGCCTCTACGGCACCCCGGACGCCGACCGCGTCGAAGCGGCCCGCGCCAGCGACGGCGTCACCCCGGCCGTACGCCGCTCACTGCCGGTGGTCGGCTGAGCGTTTCGCCTCGGAGCGAGCGGACCGTTCGACCATTCCCGTGGGTCCAACGGTCCGTTCGCTCCGGCCGGACCTGAGCCCGGCGAGGGAGGTTCAGCCCTGCCGCATCGTTCCGGTTCGGACGAAGCGGTGGTGCCAGGACAGGGATTCGTCGAGCAGGTGCGGCGTGTGCAGGCCGAACGAGTCGCGCTGTGCCCGTGCGAAGTAGTCGTGCAGCGCCGGGCGGAAGTCCGGGTGCGCGCAGTTGTCGATGACTACCCGGGCTCGCTCGGCCGGCGCGAGTCCGCGCAAGTCGGCCAAGCCCTGTTCGGTGGCGATCACGTCCACGTCGTGCTCGGTGTGGTCGACGTGCGAGACCATCGGCACGATCGTCGAGATCGCCCCGCCCTTCGCGCTGGACGGCGTCACGAAGATCGACAGGTAGGCGTTGCGGGCGAAGTCGCCGGACCCGCCGATGCCGTTCTGCACCGAGCTGCCCATCAGGTGCGTGGAATTGACGTTGCCGTAGATGTCGGCCTCCACGATCCCGTTCATCGCCAGGCAGCCCAGCCGCCGCACCACCTCCGGATGGTTGCTGATCTCCTGCGGCCGCAGCACGATCTTGTCCCGGTAGTCGGCGATGCCGTCGTGGAACCGGTCGTCGGCAGCGGGGCTCAGCGACAGCGCGGTCGCCGATGCGGCGCGCAGCACGCCCGCGTCCAGCAGGTCCAGCATCCCGTCCTGGATGACCTCGGTGTAGGCGGTCAGGTCGCGGAACGGGCCGGTGCGCAACCCGTCCAGCACGGCGTTGGCGACGTTGCCGACGCCGGACTGCAGCGGCAGCAGTTCGCGCGGCAGCCGACCGGAGCGGACCTCCTCGCCCAGGAAGTCCAGCACGTGCCCGGCGATGCCGCGGGAGGTCGCGTCCGGCGGGCGGAACGCGGTGCCGCGGTCCGGTTCCTCGGTGCGCACCACCGCGACGATCTTGTCCTCGGGGCATTCCAGGTGCGGCGCACCGATCCGGTCCGACGGCCGGGTCAGCGGAATCGGCTTGCGCTGCGGCGGCAGGGCGGTGCCGTAGTAGATGTCGTGCATCCCTTCCATGCCATCGCCGTGCCGCTCGTTGAGTTCGACGATGACCTGGTCGGCCTGCTCGATCCAGGTCTTGTTGTTGCCCACCGAGGACGACGGGACCAGGTGCCCGTCCTCGGTGATCGCGGTGGCTTCGACGATCGCCACGTCGAGCCGCCCGAAGAAGCCCTGCCACACCCGCGGCGCCACGTGCGAGAGGTGCATGTCGGTGTAGCGCAGCGCGGCCGAGTTGATCCGGTCCCGGGTGACCGGGTCGGATTGGTACGGCAGCCGCAGGTCGATCCCGTCGGCTTCGGCGAGCACGCCGTCCACTTCGGGCGCGGTGGAGGCGCCGGTCCACAGCCCGATGCGCATCGGCTCGCCCGTCCGGTTGGCCTCGGCGATGCGCTGCGCCAGCGCGGCCGGGACCCGCTTCGGGTGGCCGGATCCGGTGAAACCGCTCATGCCGACGTTCGCGCCGGGTTTGACCAGGTTCGCCGCCTCGACGGCACTGGTGAGCTTGCGCGCGATCCTCGGGTTGCGGATGCGTCCGGTCATGAATTCTCTCCGTTCAGCAGCATTGCCGTCGGCACCCTCCGGTGCGCGAACGGAAGAGTAGGAGCGGCTGTGATCCCGTAAACAGTGACGCGGGGCACAACGCGGTCGAACGCGGGCCCCGCGCAGTTTTCGGAAAGCGGCGATCGCAGCCCGCTGAGCTGCGCGGAAAACTCGTCGGGGAACGCTCCGGAAAACCTGCTCCCGGATCGGCGCGACGCGCCGGTGACCGCGCGGCGCATTCGCCCTCCGACACCTGCGATCGGAGCGCGAACGGCTCCCCGATCCGCCGGACGACCGCAGTCCGAGCCGTCCGGATCTGGCGAAAACACTGGTCAGACGACCGCGGCTGCGCCGGTCCCTGGCGCGCCGACGGCGCGGGCCGCCCACGACGCCCTTGCCCCGGGAAACGGATCACCTAGTGTCGAAAACGGCTCCGAGAACGAGAACCGCCGGATTCCGCGATCGGGCACGACGGAGCCACGAATCCACCGCGATCGCGATCGGCGACAAGGTGAGGAAAAGGAGCATGACGGCAAACGCGAGCGCCGCGGCGCACCGGCCCGACGAGCAGGTCGATTCCATTTCGCTGGACGAGCAGGTATTCGGCGACAACCCGCTGCAAGTCCGCGAATCCGACCACTACGCGCAGGAATACGTCGGCGGCATCGTGGACAAGTGGGACGAGCTGATCGACTGGGACAAGCGCGCCGAGAGCGAAGGCCGCTTCTTCGTCGACCAGCTCAAGGCGCGCGGCGTGGAATCCGTGCTCGACGTGGCGACCGGCACCGGGTTCCACTCGGTGCGGCTGCTGGAAGCGGGCTTCGAGACGGTCAGCGCGGACGGCAGCCCGCAGATGCTGGCCCAGGCGTTCCGCAACGGCCGCAGGCACGGCGGGCACGTGCTGCGCGTGGTCAATGCCGACTGGCGGTGGCTCAACCGGGACGTGCACGGCGAGTACGACGCGATCATCTGCCTGGGCAACTCGTTCACGCACCTGTTCTCCGAGCACGACCGGCGCAAGGCGCTGGCGGAGTTCTACGCGATGCTCTCCCACGACGGCGTGCTGATCATCGACCAGCGCAACTACGACGCGGTGCTGGACGGCACGTCCGGGGCCAACCAGACCTACTACTACTGCGGCGATCAGGTCTCGGCGAAACCGGACCACGTCGACGAGGGGCTGGCCCGCTACAAGTACACGTTCCCGGACGACACCGAGTACTTCCTGAACATGTACCCGCTGCGGAAGAACTACGTGCGCGGGCTGCTGCGCGACGTCGGTTTCCAGCGCATCGACACCTACGGCGATTTCCAGCAGACCGCCGCGGACGAGACGCCGGACTACTACATCCACGTCGCGGAGAAGACCTACCGCACCGCTGAGGAACTGGCCGAACTGGACGCGGACGCGCCGCGCTCCACGAGCTGAACCGGCACACCCCCTGAACCGGCAAACCCCGCCACCGCCGGCCGGTCCCGCGCGGACCGGCCGGCGGACTCGTCGTCGTTCAAGTACAAC
>NZ_JAFRFW010000496.1:0-1803 GCF_017434145.1 Saccharopolyspora sp.
CCGCTGCGCGTCCTCGAAGTAGGCCGGAACGGTGATCACCGCGTCGGTGACTTCCTCACCCAGGTACGCCTCGGCGTCGCGCTTGAGCTTCATCAGCACTCGCGCGCTGATCTCCTGCGGCGTGTACGCCTTCTCGTCGACCTCGGTCTTCCAGTCGGTGCCCATGTGCCGCTTGACCGACCGGATGGTGCGGTCGACGTTGGTCACCGCCTGGTTCTTCGCGGGCTGCCCGGTGAGGATCTCGCCGTTCTTCGCGAAGGCGACGATGGACGGCGTCGTCCGCGAGCCCTCGGAGTTGGCGATGACCGTCGATTCACCGCCTTCGAGGACGGAAACGACGGAGTTGGTCGTCCCCAGGTCGATACCGACCGCTCGCCCCATGGATGTTTCCTCCTGCTTCATGCTCATGCGCCCAGGACCGGTTAGTCCGTTGAGCCTTACCAACTCAACTTCTACCGGCCGGGTCCAACGGCCGTCAAACCGGATTTGAGCGCCGGTGGCTCAAGGTTTCTGCCTGAACAACGCGTGCGCAGCACGAAGAGTTCCCGCGGAGATCGACACTTTCGTGCGATCAGCCGGGTTCGACCTCGATGCCGCCGGTCTCGACGCGCAACGCGAGCCGCCGGTCCGAGCCGGGATCCTCGGCGACCCGGACGTCCCGCGAGCCGACACCCGCCTGCGCGTCCACCCGGTACGGCCCGTCCGGAACCCGCAGCGCGATCGTGCCGGTCCCGGTCTCGGCGCGGACGTCGCGCGGTGCCGTGAGGCCGAGGTCGATCTGGCCGGACCGGAGCTTCGCCGCGACGGTGCCCGCGGAAACGTCCTCGCCGGTGAGCTGCCCGGTGGTGCTTTCAACGTCCACGCTGCCTCGGACACCGTCCAGCTCGATCCGCCCGGTGGTGGTGCGCACCCGCACCGGACCGTCGACCCGCGCCACCTTCAGCCGCCCGGAACCGCCGGTCACGTCGACCTCGCGCATCCCGTCGACGTCCAACGCCCCGGACGTCAGCTCACCGGTGACCGGTACCGGTTCGGGAAGCGTCACGACGTACCGGATCGAACAGTCCCGCCCGCAGTCCCGGAGCCGCAGGGACGTGCCGTCCACCTGGTGCCGCGGCCGGTTCGGGTCGCCGCCCTCGTGCGTCTCGATCTCCTGGCGGACCTCCGCGCGCGCACCCGGCGCGCTGCGCACGTCGACCCCGGCGCTGCGGGCGTCGAGCCGCACCTCGGTGATGCCGTCGAGCGGCGTGGTCACCACGGCCGACTCGCTCGGCTCGGCGGAGTCGGAGCTGTTCACGACCACCCCGTCGTATCCACCGCACCCGGCGGTGACCAGCAGCAGCGCGACGCCGGTGACGGCTGCCTTGTTCGAGAGCATGAACGCTTCCCCCTCGGTCGATCCGGAACACGGTCCGCACCGTTTCCACCGGACCCGCGCGGCCGGCGCCACCTCGGACCCGGTGGGCACACCCGATCCAGCGATCCCGCAGCGTCAAGAACGCGATGCGCCGAGATGGTCCAGCGGTCGCAGGAGGAAGTACAACGCCGGCTCGAAGTCGTCGGCCTTCGGCGGCTCCTCCGCGATCAACGCCTGCATGAGCATCCCGTCGATGGCCGCGAACAGCGCTTTGACCGCCCCGGCGTCCGCCCCGCGGCTTTCGTCGATCTGCGCGGCGGCCACCTCGATCCATCGGCGCGCCGCCGGGCGCAGCGCCGGGCGGCGGGCAGCGAGCAAGTAGAGCTCGTACTCCGCGATGGTTCGCGCCCGCCGCTCATCGATCATCAGCGCCAAGTTCTCCGCGA
>NZ_JAFRFW010000497.1:0-2471 GCF_017434145.1 Saccharopolyspora sp.
ACGGTGCGCAAGTACCCGAACTCGCCCGCGGGCGTTGCGCAGACCGCTGCGCAGGTGGCCGCGCCCGCGCCACCGCCGGTGCAGCCGGACGACTCGCTCAGCCGAGCGTCCACAGTGGTCATCGGCGGCAGCGATCAGACCCGCCCGGTGCTGCGGTGGCCCGCGGCGCAGCAGCGCAGGCGCGCCGTGCAGTGGCGGGGAAAGGCGCTGCCCCGGGTGCTCGGCGGCGGCGCCGCGTTGCTGGGCGTCGCCGCGATCGTGGCGGCCGCGCTGCTCTCGCCGGGTTCTGGCGGACGGGCCCAGCAGCCTCCGGCGGAGCACATCGCGCAGTACGAGTACTCCTTCGACTACCCGGCGCAGTGGCAGCAGACCGGCGGAGACCCGAACCTCTGGCAGACGGTCGTCGCCCCGGGCCCAGGTCGCGACGACCGGATCGTGGTGCAGGAAGGCGACCTCGGCTACGACACCGGGGCGGATCGGGCGCGGGCGGTGCGGGACCTGCGCGCGCAGTACGACCGGTTCGTCGCGGAGGGCAAGCCGTTCTCCGCTTTCGACGGCGATGTTTCGTTCGCCGGGCGCAACGCGGTGTACTACCGCGAAGACCTCGCGGGCACGACAGCGGAATGGTTCGTGCTGCACCAGGGCCGGTTCCAGGTCAGCGTCGGCTGCCGCTACACCGCCGCGGCCGAACAGGAGGTGCGGCGCGGCTGCGAGCAGGTCGTCTCCTCGCTGCGGGTGCCCTGATCGTCTGCCGGCGAGTACGCGGCCGTTGCGCAGAGGTTTCCGAGCGTTCGGTTCACCATCGCGAATCACTCCTGCAAATAGCGTCCATGAATCCGTTGTGCGCGGCACCTTTCCCGTTCGCGAATGCCTTGGTGGACCGCGGAAATCGGCGATGGCGTTCACAGCCGCAACTGTTTGGGCACAAGCGGGGACAACGCGGAACCGGGCATGGCAACCTCTCCGTCGTAGATGCATCGATCTTCGGGCGACGTTTGAAGGAGACCTGCGGTATGAGCGGATTTGAAGCCGACGCACAGCAGATGGAGACGGCTGCGAGCCAAATCGAAGAGGTCCGCAGCAACGTCGACCACGCGGTGAAAACGCTGCACGGCCAGATCGAGCCGGTGATGGCGGGCTGGGAAGGGCAGCCGGCGATCGTCTTCCGCAGGCTGATGGAGCGTTTCCAGCAGAACGCGGACACGATCAACCGGAAGCTCGGTGAAATCGGGGAGGCCGTGCAGATCTCCGGCAAGGAGTACGACAAGAACGAGCAGGAGCAGGCCGACCAGATGTCCCGGATCGAGGGCTTGCTCGAAGGCTGAGGGGTTTCGAACTTCCTGGTCCGATTCACCGACTACGTAACGTGCGAGGATAACTCATGATCAAGGTCAATTTCGCGCAGCTCAGCCAGGCATCGGACGACCTGGGCGCGGTGTCCCGCAAGATCCAGGCGGAGCTGGACGAGCTGGAGCAAAAGCTCAAGCCGCTGGTCGAAACCTGGAGCGGTGGTGCGATGGAGGCGTACAAGGGTGCGCAGCAGGAGTGGGACCAAGCCGCCAGGGAGATGGTCGAGACCGCCGCGAAGATGGGCGTGGCCGTCAACACCGCCAACGAGGCGTACCAGGCCGGCGAGCGGAAGAACGTGGGCAGGTTCTGAGGATTCCCGGGGACGTCGGCCACCGACGGTAGCCGATGTCCCACCGCACGCCGACCCCGCGGGCTGGACGCCCCGGGGTCGGCGGCGTCCGGTAGGCGGGTGTCCGCTCGTCCCGTGGTGCCGGGTAGCATCTCGGTCGGCGACGAGGCGGGCGTTCCGATGTGGTCGGCGAGCCCGGACTGGCGCGGCAGTGCGATCCAGGCCAAGCGACCCCGTTCGATCCGGCTTCGCGCCACCGAGTACCCTGATTGTTTGTTGTGCGGTGCGCGACTGCGGTGTTGGAGCGGTGACCGGACCCAGCGGAACGCCAGGCGTTGGCCGAGGCGGCGCCGGGGGAGCAGGTCTCCGGTGAACACCCAGGACGTGCCGGTTCCCCGGCCCGGCCGGGGCATCCGACCCGGCACGGTTCCGATGGGCTTCCCGGAGGAACACGGGGTCCGCACCGAGATTCCGACGCGAACGACGACGAGGTAGATCCGTGCGCACGTACAGCCCGAAGGCCGGTGAGGTGACCCGCGCCTGGCATGTCATCGACGCCGAGGACGTGGTGCTCGGCCGGCTGGCCACCCAGGCCGCCCTCCTGCTGCGGGGCAAGCACAAGCCGATTTACGCCCCCCACATGGACACCGGCGACTTCGTCGTCATCGTGAACGCCGAGAAGGTGGCGCTGACCGGGAACAAGCGGGAGCAGGCGTTCCAGTACCGGCACAGCGGCTACCCGGGCGGGTTGCGCAAGCAGTCCTTCGGCGAGGTGCTCCAGCGGCACCCGGAGTGGCTGCTGGAGAAGACCATCAAGGGCATGCTGCCGAAG
>NZ_JAFRFW010000498.1:0-5353 GCF_017434145.1 Saccharopolyspora sp.
GACTCCTCCTCGGCAGACAGGCGACGAGCGAATCTGCTGTTGCTGCACAGCTATTTCGCCGCGCATAACGTCGTGCACCGCCTCGGCTATCGGGATCTGGCCGAGTCGATCGAACCGAAACTCCTCGCCGCTGCCGAGCGCAGCGGAGACGACCTGGCAGGCGCGCTCGCCCACTGGGTTCGTGCGCAGTCGTTCCCATCTGCCGGTGACTACCGCCACGGCCTGGCTCTGATGGACACGACCCGAGGCGGTCTGGGCGACGAGCACGCGGAGCTCACTCCGGCCGAGCTCGCGCTGCACGGCAGCTTGCACCTGCGGTCGGTCACGCTTGCTTCCCGCGCGGGCGATCTGGACCGGACCGAGGAACACCTGCGCACCGCCCGCTCGTTGGCGGACCGGCTCAACGGCCCGGACCAAGTCCACTATGGACTCACATTCGGGCACGCCAACGTGACCACGCACGAAACCGCGGCCAGGGTGGAACTCGGCGACCATCCCGGAGCCCTGGCCGCCGCCGAGACATGGACGCCACCGGCGACCATGGCGCGTTCCCGGCGCGGACATCACTACATCGACCTGGCCCGCGCTCACCTGCACAGCGGGAACCGAGCCGAGAGCCTCACCGCGCTCAAACACGCTCGTTCCATCGCACCCCAGCAAACGCGCCTGCACCCGATGACACGCGAAACGACCGCGGTACTGCTGAGCCTGCACCGCCGCAGCAACACCGACCTGTCCGAACTCGCCACCTGGCTCGGCCTCTGACGCCGACTGGGACGATCCGTACTGCTGATCTCTGCTCGAGCCCTCGACCGGAAGGTGTCGACCGTGCGCATCGGAATCACCGGCCACACGAACCTCACCCCTGCGACAAGTGTCCTGGTGCGCGAGGTGCTGGACGTTGAGCTGGCGGGGTACGACGCCGGTCTGATCGGCCTGAGCTGCCTCGCGCGCGGTGCCGATCAACTGTTCGCGCGGGCCGTGCTCGAGGCGGGCGGTTCGCTGGAAGTCGTGCTACCCGCCGCCGATTACCGCGCACGCAAGGTGAAACCGGACAACGCGGCAGATTTCGAGGAGTTGCTCGGGAAGGCGGCCGAGGTGCACACCATGCCGTTCGCCGAGTCGAACCGGGACGCGTACATGGCCGCGAGCGAGCACGTCCTCAGCTCCGCCGACAAGATGCTCGCGGTCTGGGACGGTCAGCCCGCCGGTGGCCACGGCGGTACCGGCGACGTCGTGCACGCCGCACGCGAACGCGGCATTCCCCTCACCGTCGTGTGGCCGGAAGGCGCCGCCCGCGCCTGATCACAACCCTTTTCCGCAGGTCACCATCGGGAATCGAGGCTGCGCAGAGTCGTGCGCCGATCGCACGCGCGGCAGCAGCGCTGAACCACCGAGCGAAGGGAATTCCCTGAACCGGACGGCAGAAGTGGCGCACCGCTGGGTCACCGGTGCTCGGGTGGGAAGCTTCCGGAGAAGGAGTACGCACAGCCGACAGCGCGCGGAGGAACCCATGCAGCAGCACCGTCCGGAACACTCGTCTCGGCCGGGCGAGCCGAAAGCCATCTCGCGACGCCGGCTGGGCGGGCTGCTCGGGGCCGTGGGCGCTGCGGGAGCGCTCGGGATCGCCGGCTGTAGTTCCCCGGCCGCACAACGGAACGCCACCCAAGCCCGTCCCACCGGCTCGGCCGCTCCGGACGGCGTGCTCGGCGCGAACTTCAACGGCGACGCGGAGATCGTCACCTTCCCCGAACTCCAGGAAGTCGAAGCCAGCTGGCTGCGCGGCTTCTACACGATGCGCGACGCCGACAAGGACGATCCGGCGAAGCAGCCCCAGATCAGCAAGCTTCTCGAGGCCGCCGACCGGGGCTACGGAACGCTGCTTTCGCTGAAGTTCCAGTACCACGAAAAGGAAATCCCGCAGCCCGGCACCCCGGCGATGGACGAGGAACTGGCCAGGGTGGACAAGGTGCTGCCCGCCGCGATGAACCGGATGGACATCCTGACGATCGGCAACGAGCCGTTCTTCGAGACCCGTGATCAGGACAAGAACGAGAAGCTCAACAACTTCTACGAGGCGGTCGCCGAGCACGTCATCTCCTACCGCGATCGCGAGTTCGGGCCGAACTGCAAGACCCGGCTGTACATGGGCGCGCTGAACCGGCTCGACGAGCCGGAATGGCACACCCCGGCCACCGAGCGGTGGATGACCTTCGTGCGCGAGACACCGGCCATCGAAGGCGTCGACATCCACCCGCACGTGGCGAAGCCGGAGAACGTGCAGAAGTACCTCGACTACGTGTTGCCGAAGCTGCGGCCCGACCAGAAGTTCCTGGCCACCGAGTTCTCGCTGGTGCTGTTCTGGGAGGACCAGATGGAACAGCCCGTCTCCGGGAAGTTCGCCAAGCAATACGGCTTCCCGGCGGACACCAAGGTGTGGCAGGTCGTCGACGCCGCGATCGACAAGCGGTTCCCGCAGCAGCAGTGGAACGACTTCCTGTCGATGAGCCCCTGGTACGAGAACCACAAGCACTTCCTGCGCAACCAGGTGCAGCGGTTCCGGGACACCGGCAAGCTCGCGCTGGCCACCTACGGCATCGCGCAGGACGACGCGATGGTCACCAACTGGGACAAGAACTCGAAGCCGTGGCTGTTCAACAGCCTGTTCGCTTCCAAAACCGTGCAACCCGGGCCGGACGGGCTGCCGGGGCGCAGCTACGGGTGGATCGAAGACTTCCGCGCATTGCAACGGGAAAGCGACCGGCGCCCGACGCGGTGACCCCGCCGCTGCACTGACACCGGTGCGGTGAGCACGCGGCGGCAGCACCCGCGCCGGTTACCTGCTCCGCCGCCGCTGGCCTCGCTGCTCACCGAGAGGTGCGCGGCCCGAACCCGGGGTGACCGGAGCTGAGCCTCCGCGAGCCGCGAGCGGACCGGTCGGGGCGGCTGGTTATCGTCGGGCCGCTATGACTCAGGACGGCCGCCGGGTGTACTTGCACCTGGGTTCCCCGAAGACGGGCACCACCTATCTCCAGGACGTCCTCTGGCGCAACCAGGACTCCTTGGCCGCGGCGGGCGTGCGCTACCCGGGCGACGTCCCGGAAGCGCACTTCCACGCGTCGATGGACCTGCAGGGAGTCCAGTTCCAGGAGGACTGGTTCGACGAGAACGTGCCGGGCGCGTGGGCGCGGCTCGTCGACGACGCGCGGCAGTGGCCGGGCACGGTGGTGCTCTCGCACGAACTGTTCTGCACCGCCGACCCGGCGGCCGTCGAGCGGGCGGTGTCCGACCTGGCCTTCGCCGAGCTGCACCTGGTCTGCACCGCCCGCGACCTGGCGCGGCAGATCCCGGCCGTGTGGCAGGAGGACATCAAGAACCGGCACGTGCTCAGCTTCGCCGAGTTCGTCGCGGGCGTTCGCGGCGGCCCGGAACCGCACTACCTCAGCGAGCTGTTCTGGGAACGCCAGGACCTGCCCGCGATCCTGCGCAGGTGGGCGGCCGAGGTGCCTGCCGAACGCGTCCACGTGGTCACGGTTCCGCCGGAGCAGCCGCCGGAGCTGCTCTGGGAGCGGTTCTGCGAGCTGCTGGAGATCGACCCCGCCGCGTTCGACGCCACCGTCGAGCGGCCGAACCGGTCGCTGGGGGTGGCCGAGACCGAGCTGGTGCACCGCCTCAACCAGCAGCTCGACGGCCGCATCGATTGGCCGGGGCACGACGGCGTGGTCAAGTACGGGA
This sequence comes from Saccharopolyspora sp., assembly GCF_017434145.1. NCBI lineage: Bacteria > Bacillati > Actinomycetota > Actinomycetes > Pseudonocardiales > Pseudonocardiaceae > Saccharopolyspora > Saccharopolyspora sp. The sequence goes on from NZ_JAFRFW010000498.1 coordinate 3,736, forward strand.
TCGCCACCGAGATCCTGGGGCAGCGCTCGTCCCGCACGCCGCTGCGACTGCCGGACGAGGACCGGGAATGGGTGCACGAGCGGGCGGACCGGATGGTCGCCGAGCTGATCCGGCGCGGCTACCACGTCGTCGGTGATCTGAAGGAGCTGCTGCCCGCGCCGGACGCGGGCGGGCCGGCGCAGCCCCGCGACCAGGCCGAGCAGGGCGAGGTGCTCGAGGTCGCCGTCGAAGCCCTCGCCGGGCTGGCCGAACGGTATGCCGAGCTGGAGGCGACGGCCGAACGCGCGCTGGGACGCCCGGAAGCGCCCAGCGGAGTGCGGGAAAGCCTGCGCCACCTGTGCGAGCAGGACGCCGCGCTGTCCCGCGCGTACCGGGTGCTGGCGGAATCGAAATCCGCGCTCGCCCGGATCGGTCGCCGCAACCGGGAATGACGGGCCGCTGCAATGCGGGCACCGATGGCCGACCGTCTCGACGGTCCACAGCGGACGTGCACCGCGAAAAGCATTGCACCGCCGACCGAATCCGCGAATCCGATGTGTGCGGACTCGTGCGCGGATCGCGGCGACCGGCCGCGTCAGCCGTTCACGAGCCCGCCGTCGACGACCAGGTTCTGCCCGGACACCGCGCGCGCCCACGGCGAGGCGAAGAACAGCACCGCATCGGCGAACTCCTCCGGAGTCACCACCCTGCGCAGCGGAGTGGCCTGCGCGATTCCGTCGAAGACCTCCTCCGGGGTGTCCGCGCTGGCGTCCGTGGTGCGCAGCAGGCCGCCGGAGACCATGTTCACGGTGATCCCGTCCGGGCCGAGGTCCGCCGCGAACGTCCGGGTCAGCGACAGCAGCGCGGCCTTGGCCGCCGTGTAGTCGTGATACGGCACGACCGGGCGCTGGAACAGGTTCGTGCCGATGTTGATGATCTGCCCGGTGCCCTGCGCGCGCAGCTGCGGCAACGCTGCTCGTGTCGTGTGCAGCGCGCCGCTGACGGAACCGCGGAACTGCGCGTCGAACTCGCCCCAGCCGATTTCCCCGGCGTGCGAACGGGATTCGCCGTTGAACGAGAAATCCGCGAGCGCGTTGTTGACCACCGTCGTCACCGGCCGATCGAAACGCTGCGCGATCGTCTCGAACATCGCGTGCACCTGCTGCTCGTCGGTGACGTCCGCCTGCACCGCGAGCGCCCGGTCGCCGATCTCCGCGGCGAGCGCCTCCGCCCGTTCGCGGCTGCGCCGGTAATTGAGCACAACACGAGCGCCTTGCCCGGCGAACGCCCGCGCGATCGAACTGCCCAGGCCGCGCCCGCCGCCGGTGACCAGCACGAGCCGATCGGTGAGCCATTGACCACGTTCGTCCATGGCCACACGGTATCGGCGCCCGCCGGTGGCGATGCGATCCCGGGCCCGCCCGTTCGCGGCCGTGCGCCCGAAATCCCCGAAACGTCCGCAGTGGCGGACGAAACGCACCTCGATCCGGTGCGACCCGGGCTCAAAGGACGTGGAACCCCGCATCCACCGGCAACCCCACACCGGTGACGTAGCGGGAAGCGTCCGAAGCCAGCCACAGCACGGCATCGCTGATGTCGCCGGGTTGCAGCATCTTGACCGGCAGCGCGTTGCGCAGCA
>NZ_JAFRFW010000499.1:0-3703 GCF_017434145.1 Saccharopolyspora sp.
GCTCGCGCCGGCCGGCCAGTTCATCCAGATCCAGCCGGCGGACCGCGCGCACCGACGTGGCCGGCAGCGCGCGGAGGTTGAAGATCGGCCGCCTGCTGCTGGTGCTGGCGCTGGTGCTCACCGGGGGGAAGCTGGTCCAGGTCCAGGGCTTGCAGGCGCAGCAGCTGTCCGCGGACGCCGCCAAGCAGCGCCACACCGTCTCGGCGATCCCCGCCGAACGCGGTTCGATCACCGACCGCAGCGGCAACGTGCTGGCGTTCAGCAGCGAAGCCAGGCAGCTGTACGCGACGCCGAACAAGCTCACCGAGGACCAGAACGAGGAACACGCGAAGAACCCGGCGGAACCGACCGCCGAGCAGTACAAGCACGAGGTCGCCCGCTACATCCACCAGGTGCTCGGCGACCGGGTCGACGAGCGGCAGATCACCGAGGCGCTGTTCAGCGACTCCAGCTACGTCAAGATCGGGCCGGTGATCGACCCCGGCGCCGCGCGCCTGATCACCGAGAAGTACTCGCAGATCGGCGCCGAGTACCGCGCCACCCGCGAATACCCGGCGGGCGACACCGGTTCGGCGGTGCTCGGCGGTGCGCGGTGGAGCGAGGACGCGGGCAAGGTGCTGGGCAGGATCGGGCTGGAGGGCTCGCTGGACAAGCTGCTCGCGGGCACCGACGGCAAGAAGGTCTCGGACACCGCGATGGGCAGCGACCTGGTCATCCCCGGCACCGAGCGGCAGGTCCAATCGGCCGTGCCCGGCTCCGACGTCGGGCTGACGCTGGACTCCGATGTGCAGTACATGGTCCAGGACAAGCTGACCAAGTACGCGCGCAAGACCCAGGCGCGCAGCGCCAGCGCGGTGGTGCTCGACGCGCACACCGGTGAGGTGTACGCGCTGGCCAACGACAAGTCGTTCGACCCGAACTCGCCGAAGTGGGGCCCGGACGGGCTCGGCAACCCGGCCGTGACCACGCCCTTCGAACCGGGTTCGGTGAACAAGGTGATCACCGCGGCCGGGGCGATCGAGCACGGGATCAAGCGCCCGGAGACGGTCATGCAGGTGCCGGGTTCGATCAAGGTCGCGGACCGCACCGTCGGGGACGCCTGGTCGCACGGCACGATCCCGCTGACCTTCACCGGCGTGCTCGGCAAGTCGTCCAACGTGGGCACGCTGATGACCGCGCAGGAACTCGGGCCGGACCGGTTCAACGAGCTGGTGCGCAAGTTCGGACTGGGCCAGCCCACCGGCATCGGCCTGCCCGGCGAGAGCGGGGGCACGGTGCCGCCGCGGGAGGAATGGTCCGGCAGCACGTTCGCGAACCTGCCGATCGGGCAGGGCCTTTCGATGACGGTGCTGCAGATGGCCGGGATGTACCAGACCATCGCCAACGACGGGGTGCGGGTGCCGCCGCGGATCATCTCCTCGGAGGTGCGCCCGGACGGCACGCGGGTGGAAAAGCCGCCCCCGGACGGGGTGCGGGTGGTCAGCCCGCAGACCGCGCACACGGTGAAGGACATGTTGCGCGGCGTGGTGCAGGGCGCGCCGAAGCAGCAGGGCACCGGCAAGGACGCGGCGCTGGAGGGGTTCCAGATCTCCGGCAAGACCGGTACCGCGCAGCAGGTCAACCCGGCGTGCAACTGCTACAGCCAGTCCTCGAACTGGATCACCTTCGCGGGGATCATGCCCGCGGACGATCCGCGGTTCGTGGTCGGGCTGATGCTGGACGCGCCGAAGAAGGGCCTGCCGGACTCGGATTCGGCTGCTCCGTTGTTCCACGACATCGCCGCGTACCTCGCGCAGCGCTACCAGATCCCGCTCTCCCCGGAACCCGCGCCGGTGCAGACCTTGCAGGTCCACTAACGGCGTGCTCGCGGTTCCAGCGCGTGCACGGGCCGTTCGCGCCACGGCCCGTGCACGGCTCACGTCAGGCGGGGCAGGACGGTTCCGCCGGTGCGGGCGGTGCAGCGCGGCGCACCTCGCGGGTCGTGCTCCCACGAGCCCTCCCCGAAAACCAGCGGAACCGTCGACCTGACGGGATGCAACGCTAAGCGAATGGGCACCCGCGGCACCACAAAATTGCACGAGACGGACCAACAACTTCGCACGGACGGCCCCGGCCGTACGTCGGGTCCTCGCCTGGCCGGCCACGGGGTGGCATCGGCTTTCTGCCGAACGTGTGTGACCCCTTCAGAGCACTTGCCGCCGATATTGGGCGCGGCCCCGGATATTCGGGCGGTTGAGCGGCGGATTGCCGCAGTTCTCCGATGTTTTTGGATCATGGTGCTGAGCTGGTGAAACTTGCTCGGCGCCGGTCCGCGGGCGGTGGTGTGAGCGACGGTTCGCGACCCGCTCCAGAACGCAGTTATCGAATATCACCGAATCGGCGGTGTCGCCGATCGTTCAGGAATGCGGGAGGTCGGAATCGTTGTTCGCGGTTTCTGTCCGAGTTCGGACAACGGCCGCGATGCGGCGATTCGCTGAGCGGGATTCCGCCGCGTTTTCGGCGAATTGCGGGCGGCGCTTCCGGCGGCCCCTGCGCGGCGCCGCGCGAAAACGACCGAGTGGTCCCGGTCGCGTCAGCGGGCGAGTACCCGGCGCGCACAGCCGACCATGAGCATGACCCGTCAAGTGGTACCGGTAGCCTTGCGCGACGTGCCTTCCGCGGTCGCGACAGCCCCGCCTCGACCCGCTCACGTCGAGCCGGTGCGGATCCAGCAGCTCGCCGAGAACATCGGTGCGCGGGTCATCGACGTTCCTGGTCATTCCCCCGGTGCGGGGGTCGTGACCGGTGCGACGCTGCGGGCGCAGCACGTGCTCGACGGCGATCTGTTCGCCGCGCTCCCGGGCACCCGGGTGCACGGCGCCGACTTCGCGGGCGAAGCGCTGAGCGCGGGTGCCGCCGCGGTGCTCACCGACCAGGCCGGGATCGACCGGGTCGCGCTGCTCGACGACCCGCGGGTGCGTTCCGGCGAGGTCGCGCTGCTGGTGCACGACGATCCGCGCGACGTGCTCGGTGCCGCTGCCGCCCGCATCTACGGCGACCCGTCCGGCAAGCTCGCCGTCCTCGGCGTCACCGGCACTTCCGGCAAGACCACCACCTGCTACCTGCTGGAGTCCGCGCTGCGCGCGGCCGGGCACACCACCGGCCTGGTCGGCACGGTGGAAACCCGCATCGCGGGGGAGCGCCTGGAAAGCGCGTTCACCACTCCGGAGGCCCCGGACCTGCAGGCGCTGCTGGCGGTGATGGTCGAGCACGGCGTGACGCACGTGCCGATGGAGGTTTCCAGCCACGCGCTCGCGCTCGGCCGCGTCGGCGGCACCCGGTTCGCGGTCGGCGCGTTCACCAACCTGTCCCAGGACCACCTGGACTTCCACCGCGACCTGGAGGACTACTTCCAGGCCAAGGCGTTGCTGTTCGACGGCCGCTCGGAACGCGAAGTGGTGTGCGTGGACACCGAGTGGGGGCGCCGGTTGGTCACCGCGGACACCACGACCGTCTCCACCGCGGGCGACGCCTCCTGGACGCCCGGCCCGGTGCAGGCGTTTCCGACCGGTGAGCAGCGCTTCACCGCGCACGGCCCGGACGGCGACCTGGCGGTGCGGCTGCGGCTGCCCGGCCCGTTCAACGTGGCCAACGCGCTGCTGGCCGCCGGAGTGCTGCGCGCCGCCGGGGTCCCGGCGGCGGCCGTCGAGCGCGGACTGGCCGA
>NZ_JAFRFW010000500.1:0-5153 GCF_017434145.1 Saccharopolyspora sp.
GGCCACCAGGGTCCGGCGTTGCTGTCCTGCTGCCAGTGGTCGAGGTGTGCGCAGATCCGGTCGATGGCGTCGTAGTGGCCATCGACGGTGATCGCGCGGCGTGCCGCATGGGCGAGCACGGCGAGCGGGCCGGTGACGCCGTGGGCAATGCCGAGGTTGCTGTGCCCGCCCGGTGTCGGTAGCAGCTGGTCGGGTGCGTGGTCGACCCACCATCCCGGCAGTGTCTCCCCGTCGTGTGTGAGCGGTTTGGTCAGCTGCACGAGGTAGTCCAGTACTCGAGCCAGGGCGTCGGTGCCTGGTTGGTGGTGCAGCAGCAGGTGCCCGATCCCGGTCAGCCCGCGCATCAGGTCGTACTCGGCGAAACGAGCCGGACGACCGTGCCGGAGGCGTTCCAGCGCGACGTCGACCCGGCGGTGGGCGAGCCGTCTCAGGTGCTGGTCGAACTCGGTGATGGCGGGGCGGTATTCGGGCAGTACGGGCTCGGCGAGATGCAGCAGGAACGTGATCGCGGGCAGACCTGCGTGCAGGCCCGCGGTTTCGGCGGAACTGATCGGCGAAGCTAGGGCGGCGCGCACCCACTGGTGCAACAGAGGCCGTGCTTCGGGGACGTCGTGGTGGGCGCGTTCGAGGTGCCAGAGGGCGATGCCGGTGGCTCCACGGGACAACGACTGGGCCACCTCGGGCTGCCCGGTGTCGGGTTCGGTCAGGGGCGTCGCCAGGACGCTGAGGAGTTCGGCGTGCTTCGCGTTGCCGGGCGCGGCGAAATGCTGCCGGTTCATTCGACACCTCGTTGGGCCAGCGCGAGCGCCTGCAACGCGACGGCGCGGGCGAGCCGGTTGGTGGTCTCCTCCTGTTCGCGGGAAACCGCGATGGTCCTCCGGAAATGTTCGTGCAACAGCGCTCGGAGGTCTGATTCCGGCGGCCGGTCGAGCTGCGCTCGGTACGTTTCGAGCGCTTCGCGACGCTCGGTCCATGCCGCGCGCAGTACATCGTCGCGGGCGGGTGGCTGATCCTGTCGTAGGTCGCGTGCAAAGCGGAGGGCGTTCTCGCGCAGAACAGCGTCGAGCGGGCCGGTCTGCTGCGGGAGGCTGGCGATCACCATCTCCCAGCCCTTCTTCGCATCCGATGCGAGGGCTGTGGCGAGATCAACCATCGACACCGCAGCCACCGCAGACCGAGGCAGCTGGAGCTGTTCGGCACAGGAGATCTCGGCAAGTGCCGCTGCGGAATCGGCCGCGAACACGGGCTCGGCGGCGGACAGGTCGCCGTACTTGCCGGGTTGTGCCCAGGCGGTCTCGAAGCTGACTTGGGCCAGCAACCCGGACGCGCGCAGGTCTTCGGCCCATTCGGCCAGACAGGTTGTAGCGGATCCGTAGCGGTCGGCGCTGGTCAGCCTCAGCCATAGCTGTAGCGAGTGGTCCGAGTCAGGCCGGGTGGTGTCGTGCTGGCGGCGGAACCACAGGCGTTGGATCTCGTCGCCGAGGTGCTGGCGCAGGTTCGGGAGATGCTCGGTCAGGATGGTGTCGAACCGCTGCGGATGTCCCTCCAATTTGGACAAGACGAGCGATGAAGCGCCCGGGAAGGCGCCGTCGTTTCGGGCGGGCGAGCCGACGCTGTCATCGCGGACGACGACTTTGCGGCTGACCGGCGGCGCGGATGGGCTCGGGCTAGCGGTGAGCGGAACCAGGAATTCGCACGCGCGTCCCGTCCAGCCGCGTCGGGCAGGATCACCTGCTTCGCGAAGCTCCGCCTTGCCTGCTCGGCGCAACCGTACGCGCAGCAGGCTGCGCTGGGTCAGTTCGTCGAGGTCGAGCGGGAGGCGTTGTTCTCCTTCGACGAGGAGCACGTGTGCGGGAACCCGCCAGCGCTCGCGCCACATGCTCAATGCCTGTTCCCACTCGGTGCTCGTGGTGCGCGGGCCGGGGAGATCGGTGGCGTGCAGCAGCCACCGCGCCGGGGACAGCACGCTGCGGCCGTGTCGGATTCGGGGCAGGAATCGCAGGGTGCGGCTCGCACCGAAATCGATGGGGCCGAACACCGCCCGCCGCGCGGTGGGCAGCTCGGCGAGGAAACGCGCCAGTGGTGGCGTGTAGACGGTGGTTTCCAAGGCGTGTGGCACGTAAGGGTGCACCGGTTTTCCGCTGGGGCGGTGGATGAGGAAGAACTGGGCGGAGCTGGCAGTCACCGCGAGGTCGTCGAGATGGAGTAACCGGGCTGAGTCGGCGCCGAGCTCCGGCGGGTGTTCACCGATGGGCAACAGCCATGGCAACAGGTCCGGAGTGCGGGTGACGGCTTCATTGGCGTTGCGTCGCGGGGGAAAGGATAGTTGGGCGACCATCACCTCGTCTCCTGTGGGGTAGGTGTGGGACAGCCGTTGCCGCGCGTGCTCGTCGAGCACGGCGGCGAAGCGCCCGGCCATGCTGGAGGTCGGCACCGGGGCCCCGGTGACCCACAGCTGGAACCGTCCCTGGTCCAGGCTCTCGGTCGAGGTTGTGTGGATCGTGAAGGCCAGCTCAACCCGCTCGGGAGGCGTCAGATCGCGGTGGTCTCCGACGGAGAGTTGCTCGATCAATTCCTCGGACAAGGCGACTTCGGTCCGTCCATCGAGGACGGTCTCCTGCAGCGTCGCTTGCAGGGCGGCGTCGCGATCGGTCAGCAAGCGAGCCCCTTGCTCGCGGGCCGCGCCGAGGAATCCGGTTGGGAAACCGAGCCCGGAGTCGGATATCAACTCGCGTACCGGTACCAGCGCACCGGAGCCGTACCGTTCTCGGAACCGCAGGTGGTAGTCGCGCCACGGGGCGGTGCCGAACGGGCTCGGAGTCACCTCGAGCAGGACGGAGGCCGCCGACTCGGCTTCACGCAGCACGGGCTCCGGCAGCGTGATCCGTCCGTCGAGCGAGACGTCCACACTGGACGGAGGCGCCGAGCGAGCCGGACTCGCGGCTTCGGACACGGTGGTCTTCGCATGCGAGCCCGAGCTAAAGAAAGAGCGCAGATCCTCGCGAGCATCGCCGACATGGTCGTTCTCCTCGCTATCGCGGCGGGGATCGTCCAGCTGCGCGAGAACATGCTCGACAGGGTTCGGGCACGCCGATGGAGCCCGGAGGCTGGTCACCAGCACGCGGTGCGCGACAAGTCCGCTGATCAGCATCGCGACCTGCTTACGCGGAACCGACGGGAATTCACGGTGTAGTTGGTCGAACAGCATTAGTCCCGGGATCGGAACGCGCGCAGCTGCAAGTGCGGCATCGACCGGGCGAGTGCGACGCAGCGCCAGTTCCACCTCATCGAGCCCAGCGGCCACCTGCGTCGAGGACTTGTCCTCAGCGCTACCGGACAAATGGTTGGGGACGACGAATCGGTCGCCGCGGACGGTGCCCGCGTTGTTGACCACGAGCGATGCTTTCGCCAGCGCCTCGGGATCGGATTCGAGCTCGCTGATCAACTCGTGGAGCCGGTTCGGGTCGATCTGCCGGTGCAGCTGATGCTGCTCGCCGAAGATGACGCGCGTGGACCCGCCGATGGCTGCGGTGGTCACTCCGGCGAACAGGCCGAAAGGAGTGGGGCGCTGTTGCCAGCGCAGGACGTAGGAGCACGTCGAGACCAGCAAGCGGCGCCAGGAGCGGCGGTTGAGTTTCGCGCCGTCGACTACGGCCGCGATCTGCTCGCACAGCGCCGGGCTGGCCAAATCGAAGGCGGTGCGTACGACCTCGCGGCCCCATAACTCGGTGAGCCATTCCCGGCCGGTTGTCTCGGCGTCTTCGGCGGTGTGCAGATCCAGCCGCGGCAGGCTCAGCCCGCCCGGGTCGGTGCTCGCTCGAACCAGTACGAGCTCGGCATGACGTAAACGGCGCGGCGTGGCCACGCAAACCTCCTGGATCGGACAGAGCGTCCCCGCCGGGGCGCCACGGGGATTCGGCGTCCCGGCGAGGGCACGGTTCACGACGGGTTGTTGGCCTGGCTGTTGCAGGCGCTGGTGGAGCAGGTCTGCCCGCACCCGTCATCGGTGTCGCAGCTCAACTTCGCGAGCGGGTACGCGGACTCGATCACCTGGAAGTCGAGCGTGAAATCGTCGCTGATGTCGACGTCCTCGGTGCGGGACAGCGTGGTCGTGTTGGCCGCCATGCGTTTCCTTCCTTATCGTTCGGTTCCAACGAACCTGGCCGACTCGGTTGCTACGCCGAAGGGTGCGGCCAGGAGATCGTGATGGTGGTGTGCCACTTCCGGATCACCGTCGTCGCAGCGGCATCCGGGGACTCCAGCGCCTCGTCCGGGGCGTCGTACGGCCAGACGACGACGCTCGGGTCAGGGCCGTGGCGATAGTCGCGGTCCCACGCGCGGATCTGCTCCACCATCGCCTCGGCGGCCTCTCCGGCGTGCGGGCCGAAGGCGTGGGCGCCGAACTCGAAGAGCCCGTCGTCGCGCCGCCGCGTAGCGAGATAGGCGAACGAGTCCTCGTGCGAGTTCACGTAGGCGTCCGGGAACCAGCGGCCTTCGGGGACGACCATCACCGGACCGCTGTCGATTGCCGGGTCGTAGTCGGGATCGACCGCGAGCCGGCACGAGCGCGGCAGCACAGAGGCCAGCCACAGCCCCAAGCTGTCGAACGGCTCCATCGCTTCCACGGTGATGCCGGACCACACGTCAGCGCGTTCGGTACCCAACGCGCCGTCGAGCCGAGCCGGATCGGCCGGTGCGGTGTCGTCGTCGAAGCGCAAAGCGATCCGGTCGCCGTGCAGCAGCAGCATCCTTTCCTGATGCGCGCCAAGACCTTGAGCCTTGACGAACCCGCACACCTCGGCCGAATCCGCCAGCAGATGGTCGCCGGCGAGATGCAACGACAGGGACCGCGTAATTCCCCGCATCCGCAGCGGAACGACGATGCGCCCACTCTCGGCAAGCTGATCCGTCAACGCGGCAGGAAGATCCCAGCAGCCGACCGTCACCAGTACCACGTCGAAAGGCGCTCGTGCGGGTACGCCATGCTCGGCGTCCGCGCACTCCACGTGCACCTGCGGGTATCCCGCCGCATCCAACAGTTTCCGAGAGCGACCGGTGATCTCCGGATCAATGTCCATTGTGGTCACGTGGCCGGTGTCGCCGACGAGTTCGGCCAGCATGGCGGCGTTGACGCCGCCCGAGCCGACCTCCAA
>NZ_JAFRFW010000501.1:0-3480 GCF_017434145.1 Saccharopolyspora sp.
CTGGTTCACCGACGCCGCGGTCGACGCGCTGCTCGGCGAACCGTTCGAGGTGGCCCCGCAGAGCAACCGGGTCGGGATGCGCCTGAACGGCCCGGAGCTGACCCGCGCGCGCACCGACGAACTGCCCAGCGAAGGCATGGTGGTGGGGTCGTTGCAGGTCCCGCCGTCCGGGCGGCCCACGCTGTTCCTCGCCGACCACCCCGTGACCGGCGGCTACCCGGTGATCGCGGTGTTGCCCGCGGCCGAGGTCGATCGCGCGGCGCAGGCCCGGCCGGGCCGCAAGCTGCGCTTCCGCCGGGTTCGTTGAGAGGAGACGACGGTTGCGGACCGAATCGAAGGAGCTGAGCCCGCAGCAGGCGAGAGCGCAGTTCCGCGCCGGCCTGCGGGTGCCCACGTCGGGGTTCTGCGCGGGCTGGACGCAGGCGAACCTGATCACGCTGCCGCGCGAGCACGCCTACGACTTCCTGCTGTTCGCCCAGCGCAACCCGAAGTCGTGCCCGGTGCTGGACGTGACCGAGCCGGGCGGGACCGCGGCGCGGCTCTTCGACGGCGACCTGCGCACCGACCTGCCCGCCTACCGGATCTACCGGGACGGCGAACTGGTCGAGGAACGCGACGAGGTCACCGGGCTGTGGCGGGACGACCTGGTGTCGTTCCTGGTCGGCTGCAGCTTCACCTTCGAGGCCGCGCTGATCGAGGCGGGCGTCCCGGTCCGGCACCTGGACCAGGACCGCAACGTGCCGATGTACCGCACCGATCAGGAATGCCGCCCGGCGGGCGCGCTGTCCGGGCCGCTGGTGGTGTCGATGCGGCCGATGCCCGCCGATCAAGTGGCCACGGCGGTGCGGATCACGTCGCGCTACCCGGCAGTGCACGGCGCGCCGGTGCACATCGGCTCGCCCGCGGACATCGGCGTGCGCGACTTGGACGCGCCGGACTTCGGGGAGCCGGTGGAAGTCCGGCCCGGCGAGGTGCCGGTGTTCTGGGCGTGCGGCGTGACGCCGCAGGCGGCGGTGATGCGGTCCAAGCCGTCGCTGGCGATCGGGCACGCGCCAGGGCACATGGCGATCACCGATGCGCGGGACGGCGAATATCTGGTGCCTTGAGGCGGTGCCGGGACATCGCGGCCGGGACATCGCGGCGCGGATGCCGCCTTCCCGATGCGGGAACTCGTTTTTCCCGGTTTTCGCTGTCCACGATCGTCGCGGCGATCTACGCTAGGGGCTCGCCGATTCTGGGGGCGTTGATGCAAGGATCCGACGCGGGCGGTGCGCTCGCCGGAGCGGAGCTTCCGCAGCGGCCGTCGATCGCGCGGATCTTTGACTACTACCTCGGCGGCAGCAGCCACTTCGAGGTCGACCGGGGCACCGCCGAAGACCTCACCGCCGTGCTGCCGAACCTGCGCGGGCACGTGCTGGCGGTGCACGGCTTCCTGCGGCGGGCGGTGCGCTACCTGATGTCCAGCGGTATCGACCAGTTCCTCGACCTCGGAACCGGGCTGTCGACGACCGGGGACGTGCACGGCGCCGCGCAGCGGGCCGATCCTTGCGCGCGAGTGGCCTACGTCGACGCGGATCCGGTGACCGTGCGGCTCGCCGAACGGCAGCTGCACGACGTGCGCGGGGTGACCGTGACCGAGGCGGACCTGCGCCAACCGGCCAGCGTGCTCACCGCTCCCGGAGTGACCTCGGTGCTGGACTTCACCCGGCCGGTCGGGGTGCTCGCGGTGGCCGCGCTGCCGTTCATCACCGACGACGCCGAGCTGACCGGGGTGGTCGCCGCTTACCGGGACGCCTGCCCGGTGCACAGCGCGCTGGTGCTCTCGCACCTCTCGCCGGTGACCGCCACCCCGGCGCAGATCTCCGCGTTCGGACCCGTCGCCGCGCGGGTCGGGGCCACCCCGGCGTGGCGGTCGCCGGAGGATTTCCGCTCCTTGCTGGACGGATACGAGATCGTGGAACCGGGGCTGGTGCACACGACGAAATGGCGTCCCGAAGTGGATGACGCGGCGGGTTTTCCGGTGGAAGCGGGCGCGGACACCTATTCGGCGGTGGGGCAGCTCGCTTCCCGGGAATCCACCGGGCCGCTCCGGCTCACCCTTCCGTGATCCCGGCCGACACGCCGACGAATGTTGTCCCGTTGACGGCGGTGTTCCGCTTCTAACGTCGTCGGCATGGATTTTCACGACGAACAGCGAGTGGGTGCGCACACCTACGGGATAACTGCGGGCACCGTGGCGGCGGAAAGCGGCCGTGCTCCGGCGGTGCGGATGCGGTTCACGGGATCGGACGCGGACGGCGTGGTCGTGTCCGAAGGCGACTTGACGATCACGGTCGACGAGCTGGCCGATGCCGGCGCGTTCCTGGGGCGGACGCTGGCCGGGTTGGCCGCGTTCCACGGGCGGCGGCCGCGAAAGCCGCGGGGAGCTGCGATGCACGCGGGCAGGCCTTGGTCGTCCGAGCACGGTGCGCGGTTGCGGTCGCGATGGCTGGACGGTGCGGCGGGGACTCCGGCGAGCACCGTGCTGGCCGAGCTGGCCGCCGAGCTGGGGCGCACCAGCAGCGCGGTGCGCGCCCAGCTGCCGCGCGTCGGCTGCGACCCCGACGTGCCGGGCAGGGAATTGCCGAACGGCCCGTAGCAAGCCGTTCGGATCACCTGGAAATTGCGTCTGGGATTGCCGAAAAAGCACGTTGCGGCACGGCGAAAGAGCCGTTTGGGGATGAGGTGGTAATTGATTCGACGACTCGAGTTGGGTTGCACGCCTTGATTGTTCCGCGTGCGCCGGTAACCTCGTGGGCAGAAGGGGAGTAGCCCTCAATTCCGTGGTCGACACACTGGCGGCGAAGACGCGCCCGGGCACGGAGCCTCGCCGAATTCGGGCGGGCGGGCGAGACCTTCGATCCGGTACACGCCGGGTCGAAGGCTGCGCGCCTCCGGTCCGGCCGAGCAAGAGGGGTACGACGTGTTCACGAGCCTCGCGGTGAGTTCCGCGGCGATCTTCGTCGCCGAACTCGGGGACAAGTCCCAGCTGATGGCCATGACCTTCGCCACCAGGTTCCGCGCATGGCAGGTGCTGGTGGGCATCAGCCTGGCCACCGCGATCGTGCACCTGGCCTCGGTGGGGCTCGGCTTCGGCATGGGCGAACTGCTGCCGACCGAGTGGATCGGCCTGGTCGCCGGTGTCGCCTTCCTCGGCTTCGCGGCGTGGACGGTGCGCGGCGACCACCTCACCGAGCAGGACAAGAGCCGCGCGTCGCGCACCGCCCGATCCGCGGTCGTCGCGGTCACCGTGGCGTTCCTGCTGGCCGAGCTCGGCGACAAGACGATGCTCGCCACGGTCACCCTCGCCTCGCAGCACGACTGGCTCGGCACCTGGATCGGCTCGACGGTCGGCATGGTGCTGGCCGACGCGCTGGCCATCGGCGTCGGCCTGCTGCTGGGCAGGCACCTGCCGGACCGCGTCATCCGCTACGGCGCGGC
>NZ_JAFRFW010000502.1:0-3089 GCF_017434145.1 Saccharopolyspora sp.
CCCCCGTCGCCCCACCGCTCCGACGGTCCGCAGCCGGGGCGTCGCAACCGGCGCCGCCGCAAGCGGCTGCGGACCGTGGACGAGACCTCGGCCGGGGGGCTGGTGGTCGACGACGCCGAACGCCTCGCTGCGATCATCGGGCGGACCGACCGCAGGGGACGACTGCTGTGGTCGCTGCCGAAGGGCCACATCGAGCCTGGTGAGAGGCCGGAACAGACCGCGGTGCGCGAGGTCGCGGAAGAGACCGGGATCATCGGACGGGTGACGGTGGCGATCGGCACGATCGACTACTGGTTCGTCGCCGGCAACCGGCGGGTGCACAAGACGGTGCACCACTTCCTGCTGGATGCGGTCGGCGGAGAGCTTTCCGACGAAGACGTGGAGGTCACCGAGGTGGCTTGGGTGCCGCTAGGTGAACTGGACGGCGTGCTGGCCTACGCCGACGAACGGCGGCTGGTGCGGCACGCGGTCGCGCTGCTGGACGGGGCCGACCCGGGCGGCGCGCCAAGGCCGGGGACCGGGAACCGGCCGCGGAGCACGGGAACGGAGCCGGGTTGAGGTGTCTGGTAGCCGTCGTGGTGGCGGTCCTGCTGATCGGCGGGATCCCGATCACCTCGGCAGGCACGGCGAATGCGCAGGACTCGTCGCTGGCCCAGCTCGAAGTGACCAAGGTCACTCCGTCGGTGGTATCCGGACCGGGCGAAGTGACGATCAGCGGGCGGCTGACCAACACCTCCGGCCGCACGCTGCACGACATCGAGGCCCGCGTGCAGCGCGGCGCCCCGACCTCCACCGTTCCGGCCACCCAGGACGCGGTGCGCGGAAACGCCTCGACCGTCACGGGCCCCGAGTTCCAACCGCAGGTGGGCAGCCTCGCGCCGGGGCAGCAGGCGCCGTTCGAGCTGCGCATCCCGATCAACGGCGGGCCGCAGTCGCTGCAGATCGACCAGCCCGGGACGTTCCCGCTGCTGGTCAACGTCAACGGCAAACCCGACGACGGCGGCCGGGCGCGGGTCGGTGAGGCGAGCTTCCTGCTGCCGGTGCTCAACACGCCCGGCGCGCCGCCCGCGAAACCTCCGCAGCCCACGCCGATGACGATGCTGGTGCCGATCGTCGACTACCCGCGGATGCAGCGGGAGGGCACCCAGGGGCAGCGTCCGGTGCTCGCCGACGACTCGCTGGCCAGTTCGCTCACCCCTGGCGGCCGGCTCTACGACCTCGTGCAGTCCGTGGTGGAAAACGCAGGACCGGGGTCCCCGCTGGGCAACGGCCTGTGCTTCGCCGTCGACCCGGACCTGCTGGCGACGGTGAACGCCATGCAGGGCGGTTACCAGGTGCGCCAGCCCGACGGCGGGCTCATCGAAGGCACCGGGGCGGCGTCGGCGCAGCTGTGGATGAACAAGCTGCGGCAGGCCACCGAAGGCCGTTGCGTGATCTCGCTGCCCTACGCCGACTCCGACGTGGTGGCGCTGGGCCGGGCCGGGCTGCCGGACCTGATCCAGGGCGCGCTGGACGGCGCGCTGGTCGTGCGCCAGACGCTGCGCCAGGAACCGCAGCGCAACGTGCTGTGGCCGATCGAAGGCGCGCTGGACGAGCCCGCCGCCAGCGAACTCAGCCGCTTCGGCATCGACACGATGCTCATGGAGCCCTCGTCGCTGTCCACGCCCGATGGCTCGCTGGAGCCGGTGCGGCTGCGCGCCAAAGGCTCACCGACCGCGGTGCCGGTCGACCCGCTGCTGTCCGAAGCGCTGGACCCGCTGCACGGCACGCCGCAGGAGTCGACCGCGCTGTCCCCGCCGGACAGCGGGGCGTTGAGCGCGCAGAACGCGCTCGGTGCGATGGCGTTCCGCGCGACCGGCGGCTACCAGGACGGGGCGACTTCGGTGCTGGCGCCGCCACGTCGCTGGAACCTCAGCGGCTCGGACCTGCGTTCGCTGCTGCAGGGCATGGAACAGCTCACCGGCGCCGGGTACGTGCGACCGACCGGGTTGCCGCAGGACGGCGGGCAGGCGCAGCAGGCCGCCACGCCGCCTCCCGAAGCGCGGTTGGCCTACCCGCCGGAACACGCGGGGGAGGAGATCCCGCAGCCGGTGCTGGACCAGCTCGCGCGGCAGAACTACAAGGTCGGCGACCTGTTCCGCTCCAGCAGCCGGGACCCCGCGGCCAACCTGGAACCGGCCGCGCTGACGAACCCGCTGCGCAACGGGCTGCTGCGCGGGGCTTCCAGCGCGTGGCGCGGTGATCCGGACACCGCCCGGCACTGGGTCCGGGTCGCCTCGGACACGCTGGGCGGGGTGCTCTCGCGGGTCCGGCTGGACGAGTTCTCCGGGAAGATCACGCTGACCGCCTCGAACGCGCCGATTCCGATGACGGTCACCAACGACCTGCCGGTGACGGTCTCGGTGGTGCTGCGCATCCCCGACACGGCCGGGATCAAGACGAAGGACCTCGGCGTGATCCGGGTGCCCGCGCAGGGCCGCAGGCACTTCCGGCTGGAGACCGAGGTGCACCGGGCGGGCCAGTTCACCGTCGACGTGGACGTGACCACCGAGTCCGGCACCGAACTCGGGCCCGCGAAGCGGCTGCAGCTGCAGTCCTACGCCTACGACCCGTTCACCGTGGGATTCACCGCGATCGCCAGCGCGCTGCTGGTCGTGCTCTCGGCCCGGCGGATCCTGCGCCGGTTGCGCGCCCGCCGGGGCAGGCAGGGCGAGCAGCCGCACTCGGACTCCGAGTCGACCGCGCCGAACCCGGTCGTCCGGGACGATCCCGCGGCCGAAACCATGCCCGGCGTGACCGGCCCGCCGCCCGCTGGGCCCGGCAACACCACCGAAAGTGACCGCGACCGGGGCTGACATCCTGGTCCAGGCCACACGCCGGGGTGACATGCTGCTGCGGCGCAGGCGGCGAGTGAAGGGCGCGAGAGGTGAACCGAGACAGCGACGCGCAGACGCGGCGGAACGTGCCCGGTCCGGGCCAGCCGCCGCCGGGGCGTGGCGCCGACGCCGAATCGACCCGGCCGATCCCGCGCGTGCCCGCGAACGGCTCACAGAGGCCGGCGTCGAGGGACTCCGCATCGAGTTCAAGAC
>NZ_JAFRFW010000045.1:0-6213 GCF_017434145.1 Saccharopolyspora sp.
CAGCACGCGAGCTCGATCCGCAGCTCCGTGGCGAGCTCGTGGTCGTCGGCCGCCTCGGCGTCGCGGACGGCCGCGATCGCGCGACCGGTCACCTCCACGCCGTGCCCGAGGCGGTTCGACGCGAACAGCGCCACCGCCTCGGCACGTAGCCGCAACGAACGGTCACCGAGGCGTCTGGCCTGCGCGACGGCCTGATCACCGAGCATCAGAGCAAGCTCGGGTACCCGCCATCGCATCTGCCAGGCGGGTTCGTACAGCTCGTGCGCCACACCGCTCGGCTGAGCCTCGTGCACGCTGGCCAACACGCCTCCCCGTTCAGCCCCGGGTCAACTTCCGGTGGGTGACACGGTGCGGGCGAGCAGCTTCCTGGCCCAGTCTGTCGATCTTGTTCTTCTCGTAGCCCTCGAAGTTGCCCTCGAACCAGAACCACTTGGCCGGGTTCTCGTCGTCGCCTTCCCACGCGAGGATGTGCGTGGCGACCCGGTCCAGGAACCACCTGTCGTGCGAGATCACCACGGCGCAGCCCGGGAAGTTCTCCAGCGCGTTCTCCAACGAGCCGAGCGTTTCGACGTCGAGGTCGTTGGTCGGCTCGTCCAGCAGGATCAGGTTGCCGCCCTCTTTGAGGGTCAACGCGAGGTTCAGCCGGTTGCGCTCACCGCCGGAGAGCACCCCCGCGGGCTTCTGCTGGTCGGCGCCTTTGAAGCCGAACGCGCTCACGTACGCGCGGGAGGGCATCTCGACCTGCCCGACCTGGATGTGGTCGAGACCTTCGGAAACCACCTCCCACACGTTCTTCTGCGGATCGATGCTGGCCCGGTTCTGGTCGACGTAGGACAACTTGACGGTGTCGCCGACCCGGACCTTGCCCGCGTCCGGCTCCTCGAGCCCGACGATGGTCTTGAACAGGGTCGTCTTGCCGACGCCGTTGGGGCCGATGACCCCGACGATGCCGTTGGGCGGCAGGTTGAACGACAGATCGTCGATCAGCAGGTTGTCGCCGAAGCCCTTCTTGAGGTGCTCGGTCTCCACGACCAGGTTGCCCAGCCGCGGCCCCGGCGGGATCTGGATCTCCTCGAAGTCGAGCTTGCGGGTCTTCTCCGCCTCGGCGGCCATCTCTTCGTAGCGCTCCAGCCGGGAACGCGACTTGCTCTGGCGCGCCTTGGTGTTGGAGCGGACCCACTCCAGCTCGTCCTTGAGGCGCTTCTGCAGCTTCTGGTCGCGCTTGCCCTGCACGGCCAGCCGCTCCTGCTTCTTCTCCAGGTAAGTGGAGTAGTTGCCCTCGTACGGGTAAGTCCGGCCGCGGTCCAGCTCCAGGATCCAGCCGGCCACGTTGTCCAGGAAGTACCTGTCGTGCGTCACGGCCAGCACGGCGCCCTCGTAGTTCTGCAGGAACTGCTCCAGCCACAGCACGCTCTCGGCGTCGAGGTGGTTGGTGGGCTCGTCCAGCAGCAACAGGTCCGGCTTGCTCAGCAGCAGCTTGCACAACGCGACCC
This sequence comes from Saccharopolyspora sp., assembly GCF_017434145.1. NCBI lineage: Bacteria > Bacillati > Actinomycetota > Actinomycetes > Pseudonocardiales > Pseudonocardiaceae > Saccharopolyspora > Saccharopolyspora sp. Next base: position 1,494 of record NZ_JAFRFW010000045.1, read on the forward strand.
GGCGGCGCTCACCACCGGAGAGCTGGGTGACCGGGGCGTCCGGCGGCGGGCAGCGCAGCGCGTCCATCGCCTGCTCGAGGTGGGAGTCGATCTCCCAGGCGTCGGCGTGGTCCAGCTCTTCCTGGAGCCGGCCCATCTCCTCCATCAGCTCGTCGGTGTAGTCGGTGGCGAGCTGCTCGGCGATCGTGTTGAAGCGGTGCAGCTTCTGGATGATCTCGCCGACGCCTTCCTCGACGTTGCCGAGGACGGTCTTCTCCTCGTTCAGCGGCGGCTCCTGCTGCATGATGCCGACCGTGAAACCGGGCGAGAGGAACGCCTCACCGTTGTCCGGCTGCTCGAGTCCAGCCATGATCTTGAGCACGGTCGACTTGCCGGCGCCGTTGGGACCGACGACGCCGATCTTCGCACCGGGGTAGAACTGGAGGGTCGCTTCCTCGAGGATGACCTTGTCCCCGTGCGCCTTCCGCACCTTCTTCATGGTGTAAACGAACTCGGCCATACCCCAAATCGTAGATGCGGCCCGTGTCGTCTCGTGCACCGCCGTCGGTTGCCGCCCCGACAGCGGTGCACCGACTGCTCACGAACACCCCTGGCAACATCATCACCGCTGGTCAACCGGCTGCAAGATCAGCCGGGACGGGCCGCGGTGACCTTTCCCGCGTCGAATCCGCGCGAACCGCCGGTGCCGCCGACCGCTGCGGGCCCGCCTCCGGCTCCGGAAAACGGTTGCTGCGCGCCAGATCCAGCCCCACCGCGTTCGCCTCGATCTCGACCGAGGTTCGCCATTGCCCGTGCAGCTCGTACTCCCGCGTGCGCAACCGGCCGGAGACGACCACCGGCGCGCTCTTCGCGACCACGCCGTCCACTCCGTCCGCCACCCGCCGCCAGCAGTTCACGGTGGCGACCAGCCGATCACCGTCCACCCACTGCTCGGTGGTCTTGTCGAAGCGCCGGGCACTGCTGCCCACCCGGAAGCTGACGACCTTGCTGCCGGACACCTCGCGGGTCCGCGGCTCGGTCAGCACCGTTCCCACGACCGCCACACCGGTTTCGAACATCACTACCGCCTCGCTGTCCCGTGCGGCGCCCGCCCCTCGGACGAAAGCGCCGGGCCGGATCTCGGCCTGAATCCAGCTTGCGGTGCGCCGATCACGCGCCGCCACCTCGATTTCACGATCTGTGGACGGACGCGGCTGTTGTGGACAACTCAGCGGCTGCCGGACGTGTCGCCCTCCGACAGGCGGCGCAGCATTTCGTTGTACGCCTTGAGGTCCGCGTCCCCGTCCGCATCGGCCTTGCGGTCGATCCGCCGTGCGGCCCGATCGTCCGCGCGCGACCACTGGATCAGCAGCGCCAGCATCACCACGACCAACGGCACTTCTCCGGACGCCCACGCGAGGCCCCCGCCGAGGTTCTGATCCGCCAGCAGGTCCGGCACCCAAGGCAGCGCCAGCCCGCGGTAGAAGTCCGAGCCGATCACCGTCTTGGACATCATCAGCGTGATGCCGAAGAACGCGTGGAACGGCATCGAAGCGAACACCAGCCCGACCTTCACCAGCGGCGGCAGCTGCCGCGGCGCCGGATCGATGCCGATCACCGGCCAGTAGAAGACGTAGCCCACCAGCAGGAAGTGCGCGTTCATCGCCAGGTGCGCCCAATGCTCGTACAGCGCCGCGTCGAACAACCCGGAGAAGTACAGCGCCCAGAACGACCCCACGAACAGCGCCAACGCCACCAGCGGGTTGGTCAGCAGCCGCGTGAGCGGCGAATGCAGGAAGGCCAGCAACCACTCCCGCGGCCCCGGCGGCTGGTCCTTCGAGGCCGGCTTGAGCACCCGCAGCGCCAACGACGTCGGCCCGGCCAGCACCAGCAGCACCGGCGAGAGCATCGACAGCACCATGTGCTGTCCCATGTGGACGCTGAACATGGCGGGTGCGTACCGGCCGATGCCCGCCGAGGTGGCGATCAGGATCGACGCGCACCCGAGCAGCCACGCCGCGGTGCGCCCCACCGGCCACCGGTCGCCGCGCCGCCGCAGCTTGACCACGCCCCACACGTACAGCGCGGCCAACGCGATCGAGAACGTCCCGAAGACCAGGTCGAAGCGGAAGTCGAACAGCAGCCGCAGCACGGTCGGCGGTTCGATCGGGTACCCGACCAGCAGCTCCACCCGCGAGGGCAGCGGGCCGAGCTCCGCGGGCGGCGGCGTACGTCCGAGCGCGACGGCGACACCGATGGTCGCGAACATCGCGAGGACCTCGACCGCGCCCAGCCGCAGCAGCGCGTTGCGCCCGGCACCTTCCTCGATCCGCTTGACCGCGCGTTCCCGCTGGAAGTACGCGATGACGCCGAGCAGCGCCAGGCACAGCACCTTGACCACGACCAACGCCCCGTAGGGGGTCGTGAACAACTGCTCCGGCGGCACCCGCACGTAGGAGTTGAGCACGCCGGAGACCGCCATCACGATCCAGCACACCAGCGCGATCTTGGAGAACCGCCGCGCCACCAATCCCGCGTGCGCGCCCTTGCGCGCCAGGTGCGCGAGCACGGCGATCAGCCCGCCGACCCAGATCGTCGCGGAGTACAGGTGGAACAGCAGGCTGTTCGTGGCGATGTCGTGCGCACCGCCGCTGGCGGAGTGCCCGGTGGCGATCAGCGGCAGCATCCCGGCCAGCGACAGCGCGAAAAGCGCGACCGTCCAGCCCCACGACAGCACGATCCGGCAGGCGACGGCGAGCACGAGCGCGATCACCGCGGTGATCAGCCACGACTTGGCCTCTTCCAACGCGTCCACGAGGCCGAACAGCACGGTGCTGTCGAGCACCTCGCTCACCGGACGTCCGGTGGCGTCCGCGGCGGTGAACGGCACCAGCAACACAGCGCCGACGCACCACAGCGCGGCCGCCCAGCCTGCGGCCCGCACCGCCGCGTAGCCGTCGGCCGTCAACGGCCCGGATCGCCGCGCCGGGATGCCGAACGAGGCCAGCAGCAGCGAACCGATGCACACCACCGCGCCGGATTCGGCCAGCACCCGCGCCACGGGCAGCCCGAACCTGGTGACCGCGCCGGGGTCCGGCAGGCCGTAGGCGGCGTAGGCGTCGCTCGCGGACAACGCGGTCAGCGCGATCGCCACCACCGCGGCCAGGAGTCCCGCCGTGCCGACCAGCACTCCCACCGCACTCGATCTGCGCCGTCCGGCCGGAACCGTCTCAGAAGCCACGCGCCGAGCCTAACGGACATGTCCTGACCTGCGGTTTTCGGGTGCCGACGGACGCGAGCCGCGCAACTGAGCGGGACCGGCCGGATCAAGCGGCGGCAGCCACGATCGATCAGCACGAAACGTGATCAGGTTCGACACCGAAAGTGATCAATTTGTACACGTACGGACGCGGCGGAGTTGCGGAGAGTACGCGCCACGAAGTCGGCCCGAGAGGCGTTCGGCCCCTCCGCGGAACGTGGGTTAAGGTACGCTCAATTGATCTTGAGATGCTGTGGTTCGAACTCTCGACCAGGGAAAAGCGCCCCCGGCAGGACTCGAACCTGCGACCTAAGGATTAGAAGTCCTTTGCTCTGTCCGACTGAGCTACGAGGGCCTGTTCACCACATTGCTGAGCTGCACGGAGCAGGGTAACGGGCAGCTCCGCCGACCGTGGGACCGACGCGGGCGGCGTTGCAGAGCCGGTATAGAACGGCAAGCCGATCGACAGATCCGCGATCTTCGACCCCGCCGCGCCCGCTCACCGCACGGTGGGCGACGCCGCTTCGCGGCCGTTCGGACGTGATCCGCGTCTCCGATCCGGTTTCTCCCGCGAATTGCGCGAGATCGGTCGAAATCCCAGGTCACCTATCGCGCTTTCCCATGCAGTGGACGCGATGTCGGAGTTCGCGGGCCTTGTCTTCCGAGCAGAACTGGGTAACCTCCGACGTGCTGGTGGTTCGCCCGCACCGGCCCGAGCAGGCACGCGGCGGGCGAGGCAAGAGGGAACCCGGTGCGAATCCGGGACTGCCCCGCAGCGGTGAGTGGGAACGAACGCCGTCACCGGTTCCGGCCGGTCACAGCACTGAGCACGCGCTCGGGAAGCCGACGGTCAGTAGGAAGACCCGGCACCCGCCGGAGGAACGCCCGCGAGTCCGAAGACCTGCCGCCGGTGCGTGCGCCGCGATGCGCACGCGAGCCCGAGGTCCCGCGGGAGGACCGGTGGAGGAACCGCACGCGGTGGCGTGTGCCGGTCCCGGCGCGACCTCGGCGAACCTGCCGTCGAGCTCGCGAGGAGAGAGCGTTGGCCAGCAAGATCGGCTCCACCGTACTCGGCTACCCCCGGATCGGCCCGAACCGGGAACTCAAGCGTGCGCTGGAGAACTACTGGAAGTCCCGGATCTCCGAGCCGGAACTGCGCGAAGTCGCACGCACCCTGCGCACCGACACCTGGCGATCGCTGCGCGACGCCGGGCTGGATTCGGTGCCCGGCAACACGTTCTCGTACTACGACCAGGTGCTCGACACCGCCGTCACGTTCGGCGCGGTCCCGCGCCGCTTCCGGGAGCTGGGCCTGAGCCCGCTGGACACCTACTTCGCGTTGGCACGCGGCGTGGAATCGACACCGCCGCTGGAGATGACGAAGTGGTTCGACACCAACTACCACTACCTGGTACCGGAGATCGGCCCGGACACGGCGTTCACGCTGTCCGACCAGACTCCCGTCGACCAGTACCACGAGGC
>NZ_JAFRFW010000503.1:0-3753 GCF_017434145.1 Saccharopolyspora sp.
AGCTCGCGGAACTCAGATGCTGCGGATTCCCGAAGCCTGCGGACCCTTCGGCCCCTGAGCGATCTCGAACTCCACCCGCTGGTTCTCGTCGAGCGTGCGGAAACCCGAGGCGTCAATCGCGGTGTAGTGGGCGAACACGTCAGAACCGCCCCCGTCAGGAGTGATGAAGCCGAAGCCCTTCTCGGCGTTGAACCACTTCACGGTACCGGTAGCCATTCTCTTTACTCCTACTTCAGATGGCCAGGGGCCGACACTTCGCCAACCCCGAAGTCGCCGAGATGATCACCTGGGCCGAACGGCCTACGGCACAACAAAGTGCCTGCGGCACGCTTGTTTCGCAGGCACTTTCAAGTACTTCTGGGAACCAAAACTGCAACCGGCGGCAACGCTAGCACCCGATCCACGGGTTGTCACACACTTGTCACCCGAAGTCGTGGCCGCCACAGATGGATGTAACACCGAAAGGCATTCCGACGATTTCCGCAAAACCTCGGCGCGCGCCACCGGCTATGGCGCGCGCCGAGCACCGCCGCTACGGAATGCTCACCAGCAGCCGGCCTTCCGCCTCGGCCACCCGGTTCTGCTCGGTCTGCCGGTCCGCCATGCCCAGCGCCGCGTCCCGCGGCGTCGTGCCGTCGGCGTCCCAGGCCGCCAGCAGCGGCGGGATCTTGGCCAGCATCTCCTCGCGCAGCACGCTGAACGACAGCACCGGGTCGGCGTCCACCCGCCCCAGCAGCAGCCACCAGGCCCAGGCGACCGCGCCGGAGTTGGCCACGAAGTCCGGGATCACCGGCACGCCGCGCGCGGCAAGCTGCTGCTCGGCCTCCGGGGTGATCGGCGTGTTCGCCGCCTCGATGATCACCTTGGCGCGCACCTGCGGCACCCGCTCCGGAGTGATCGCGTAGGACACCGCCGCCGGGATCAGCACGTCGACCTCCGCGGACAGCACCGCGTCCCTGGACAGCCGCTGCACGTCCGCGGGCACCTGATCGCGATCGATCTCGCCGAACCGGTCGCGGGCCTCCAGCAGCGCCGGGACGTCCAGGCCGTCCGGGTGGTAGAGGCAGCCGGAGGCATCGGCCACCGCGACCACCTTCAGCCCCGCCTCGTGCAGGTACCACGCCGCGCCGCCGCCCATGGTGCCCACGCCCTGCACCGCCACGGTCGTGCGCTCGTGGTCCCAGCCGCGGGCCTGCACCACGCCCAGGCAGCTCTGCGCCACGCCGTAGCCGCCGACGACATCGCCCAGCAGGAGCCCGCCCGGCACCGGGGAGTTCAACCCGGCCCGGACCCGGCGCAGCGTGTGCTCGACGTCCGGCGCCCGCCGGATGGCCGCGTGGTAGGACTGCTGCAGGCCGGACTCCTCGAAGACCTCGTCGATCAGGTGCTGCGGCACGCCCAGGTCCTCCGCGGTCACCCAGTGCGCGTCGATCCACGGGCGCATGGCCTCGACGAAGCGGCGCAGCACGCCGCGCGCCTCGGGATCCTTCGGGTCGCAGTCGATCCCGCCCTTGGCGCCACCGACCGGCAGGTTGAACACGGCCGTCTTGCGGGCCATGCCGCGGGCCAGGTCCTCCACTTCGGACATCGTGCAGCCGGCGCGCATCCGGGTCCCGCCGGTGGCCAGGCCGGACACAAGACTGTGCACGACCAGGTAACCGCGGTTGCCCGTCACCGGATCTGTCCAGGTCACCCTCATCAGCGGGTCGCAGTCGACGAGTGCCACCGGCCGAACCTCCTTCCAAGAGCAGTGCATGAAATGGGCGCACGGGTAGGCGCCCATCAGAGTTACTTGCAGAAGGGGCGTGTTCCGGTCACACCTGTGCACGAACCTTCGGCGGATCGGATGTCCGCGTTGTCAGGTCCGTTGCGACCGGCCGCACGCGCTGCGGGTGATGACCACCGGCTTCGCGGTGGTCCACCTCAATGTCGCAGCCACAGCGATGAAGAGGACAGCCAGCGGAGGGGACGGGGAAGGCCGTACTCATCAGCCCGCATGGTCACCTCCGGGTCTCGCTGGCGATGAATCGAAGCTAAACCCCGCCTGGATTTATTGTCAACAATCCTCGCATTCGACATCAGGCTCTTCGTCGGAAGTTACCGGCGAAACCTGGGCGTGATCCACAGCGAGCCGCTGACCAGCGCATTCGGCGGTGGTTACGAGGTGGGCAGCTGGGTGGTGCCCATCCCTCGACCGGGGTCTTAAGCTCTGCACCCGGGCGGGCTTTCGCCACGCCCGGGTGCAGGAACGGCGGAGCACGGCCGCGGGGAGCCGGGCACGGAAACCCCGCGTGTGGCTGGGAGGATGCAGCTATGAGCCAACCGGGACCGCCCGAGCAGGGCCGCCCCAGAACCGACCCGCAGGAACCGCCGGGGACTCTCGACCAGACCGCTCAGCAGAACCTCATCCAGCAGCTCGGGCGGGCGCTGCTGCGCTCGGGCCCGCCGGCCTGGAACGAGGTCAGCGTCGAGTACCGCGCGGTCGGCGGGCACGCGGAGATCGCGGCGCAACTGGTGGCTCCGAACGGGACGCTGATTCCGCTGACCACGCCGGACGAGGTCCGTGCGCTGTTCTCCCGGCTGCGCCACGGAATGCACGAGTCGGAACGGGGCACTTGGCTCAGTGCCATCTACCGGCTGCGGCGCCCGAGCAGCTACAGCGTCGACTTCAACGGCGACTACGAACCCACCTGGCAGACCCCGCCGCCCAAGGACGCCTTCGCCGAGGAACTGCACCACTACCCCCGCACCGGCGAGAACATCCCCGGTTGGCTCGCCCAGCGCGCCGGGGTGCCGGATGCCAGCGGCAGCGCTACCCGCGCGCCCGCGTTGCGCACCGCGGAGGTCTTCGACGCGGTCGATCAGTCCGGACGCCCGCAGACCAACCGGGCAGAGGTGAACGCCGCGGAACTCGACGGGCTGGCCGACTACCTGGACCAGGCGCCGCTAGTGCTCGCCGCCCGCAGCTACGACACCGATCAGCTCGACCCGGAACAGCCCGCCTCGGTGCCGCTGACCTTCCACACCGACGGGGCCTGGATCTGGCCCGGCGCGGTCGCGTACTACCTGCGCAAGCACGGGGTGCCGCCGGAGGATGAGCTGGTCGAGCACATCCGCAAGACCGGTTTCCGGGTGCCGGAGGTGGACGAGCACGTGCGCGAACTCGCGGTCACGGTGATCACCGGCGAGGAGCATCGCTGAGTTCCGCGGACCTGGCGTTCGTCGGCGGCCGGGTGCTCACCATGGACGCCGCGGGTTCGAGCGCGGACGCGCTGGCGGTCCGCGCGGGCCGCATCGTCGCCCTCGGGCAGGCGGACGTGCGCGCGATGACCGGTTCCCGTACGGAACTCGTGGACCTGCGCGGGCGGTTGTTGCTGCCCGGTTTCCAGGATGCGCACGCGCACCCGGTCTTCGGCGGGCTGCTGCGGTCGCGGTGCGACCTCACCGCCGCGTCCAGCGCCGCGGGATGCCTGCGGATCGTCGGTGAGCACGACGGGCGTGGATGGGTACTCGGCGGTGGTTGGGATCCCGCGCTCTTCCCGGGAGGCGCGCCGACCGCGACAGCCCTCGACGCTGTGACGGGAGGGCGTCCTGCGTACCTGGTGAACCGTGACCACCACAGCGTCTGGGTGAACACCGAAGCGCTCCGGCTCGCCGGAGTGGACCGGGGCACTCCCGATCCGGTTGACGGCTGGATCGAACGCGACGCCGACGACCGTCCTTCCGGGACGTTGCACGAGGGGGCCGCGGACC
>NZ_JAFRFW010000504.1:0-1574 GCF_017434145.1 Saccharopolyspora sp.
ACCTGGTGGACGAGGCCGCGTCCCGGCTGCGGATGGAGATCGATTCGCGGCCGGTGGAGATCGACGAGGTGGAGCGCGCGGTGCGCCGCCTGGAGATCGAGGAGATGGCGCTGGCCAAGGAATCCGACCCGGCTTCGGCGGATCGGCTGGCGACGCTGCGCGGCGAGCTCGCCGACCGGCGCGAGCAGCTCTCCGAGCTCACCGTGCGCTGGCAGGGCGAGAAGGAGTCCATCGACAAGGTCCGCGACCTCAAGACCCAGCTCGAACAGCTCCGCGGCGAGTCCGAGCGCGCCGAGCGCGATGGTGACCTGGGCAAGGCCGCCGAGCTGCGCTACGGCCGGATTCCGGCGCTGGAGAAGGAACTGGCGGAGGCGACCGAGGAGCAGACCGAGCAGAAGGCGATGTTGCAGGAGGAGGTCACTCCGGACGACGTGGCCGGCGTGGTCAGCTCCTGGACCGGCATCCCCGCCGGGCGCCTGATGGAGGGCGAGACGGCGAAGCTGCTGCGCATGGAAGACGAGCTGGGTGCCCGCGTGGTCGGCCAGGCCGAGGCGGTGCGCGCGGTGTCCGATGCGGTGCGGCGCACTCGCGCCGGGGTCGCCGATCCGGACCGGCCGACCGGTTCGTTCCTGTTCCTCGGGCCCACCGGTGTCGGCAAGACCGAGTTGGCGAAGGCGCTGGCCGGGTTCCTGTTCGACGACGAGCGGGCGATGATCCGGGTGGACATGAGCGAGTATTCCGAGAAGCACTCGGTGGCTCGCCTGGTCGGTGCGCCGCCCGGCTACGTCGGTTACGACCAGGGCGGTCAGCTGACCGAGTCGGTGCGTCGCAGGCCGTACTCGGGGGTGCTGCTGGACGAGGTGGAGAAGGCGCACCCGGACGTGTTCGACGTGCTGCTGCAGGCGCTCGACGACGGGCGGCTCACCGACGGGCAGGGCTGGACGGTGGATTTCCGGAACACGATCCTGGTGCTGACCTCGAACCTCGGATCGCAGGCGATCGCGGATCCGAACCTCACCGAGCAGCAGCGGGACGAGGCGGTCATGACGGTGGTGCGCTCGCAGTTCAAGCCGGAGTTCCTGAACCGGCTGGACGACGTGGTGGTGTTCCACTCGCTGTCCACCGAGGAGCTGACGTCCATCGTGGACATCCAGGTGGACCGGCTGGCGCAGCGGCTGGGCCAGCGGCGGCTCACCTTGGACGTGCGCCCGGCGGCGCGCGATTGGCTGGCGATCAACGGTTTCGACCCGATCTTCGGCGCGCGGCCGCTGCGGCGGCTGGTGCAGTCGGCGATCGGTGATCAGCTGGCCAAGCAGCTGCTGGCGGGTGAGGTCCGGGACGGCGACAAGGTGATCGTGGACGTCACCGACGACAACTCCGCGCTGACGGTCCAGGCGGCCTGATCGCCGCCAGTGCGGTGTGGGGACCGAATCGAGGTGAACGGTCCCCGCACCGCACGCGTGTCAGCGGTCGTAGCGGCCGGACTTGATCGCTGCGAGGAACGCGGACCACTGAGTGCTGTCCGCGGTGAGGTAACCGGCCGCGCGATTCTTGGTGTCGCGCACCGCGGCGCC
>NZ_JAFRFW010000505.1:0-4266 GCF_017434145.1 Saccharopolyspora sp.
ATCGTGCGCAGCACCCCGGCCGACGTGGTGCTCAACGCGGTGGACGGTTCGCGGGGACTGGGCCCGACGCTGGCCGCGCTGGAGTCCGGCGCGAAGCTGGCACTGGCGACCAAGGAATCGCTGGTCGCGGGCGGCGCGCTGGTGCTGGCCGCGGCCGCGCCCGGGCAGATCGTGCCGGTGGACTCCGAGCACTCCGCGCTCGCGCAATGCCTGGTGGGCGGCCGGGGCCACGAGGTCGACAAGCTGGTGCTGACCGCCTCCGGCGGCCCGTTCCGCGGGAGCACCAAGGAAGACCTGGAGGGCGTCACGCTGCAGCAGGCGCTGGCGCACCCGACCTGGAACATGGGCGACGTCGTCACGATCAACTCGGCGACGCTGATGAACAAGGGCCTGGAACTGATCGAGGCGCACCTGCTGTTCGGCGTCGACTACGAGCGGATCGACGTGGTGGTGCACCCGCAGTCGATCGTGCACTCGATGGTGACGTTCGTGGACGGTTCCACGCTGGCGCAGGCCAGCCCGCCGAACATGCGGCTGCCGATCGCGCTGGGCCTGGACTGGCCGCGGCGGATCGCCGGGGCCGCGCCCGCGCTGTCGTTCACCGAAGCCTCCGCGTGGACGTTCGAGCCGCTGGACGACGATGTCTTCCCCGCGGTGTCGCTGGCCAGGCACGCGGGCAGCACCGGCGGTTGCCTGCCCGCCATCTACAACGCGGCCAACGAGGAAGCGCTGGCCGCGTTCGTCCGAGGTGACACCGGTTTCACGTCCATCGTGCAGACTGTCGAGCGGACGCTGGCCGCCGCCGACGACTGGCACGACGCGCCGCGCAGCGTCGAAGAGGTCTTCGCAGCCGAGGAGTGGGCGCGGATGAAGTCTCGCGAGCTGGTCGCGGAGGTGCGGTAAATGCTGATCGTCGTTGGCATCGTGATCTTCTTCTTCGGGCTGCTGCTGTCCATCGCCTGGCACGAGCTCGGGCACCTGCTCACCGCGAAGATGTTCGGCATCAAGGTCACGCAGTACATGGTCGGCTTCGGCCGGACCGTGTTCTCCCGCAAGCGCGGGGACACCGAGTACGGGGTGAAGCTGATCCCGCTGGGCGGCTACATCCGGATGATCGGCATGTTCCCGCCGAAGCGGGACGAGGAGTACGGGCGCACCGCATCGTCCTCGCCGTGGCGCGCGATGATCGAGGACGCCCGCGAGGCGGACGCCGAAGAGGTCCCGCCGCAGGACGCGCACCGGCAGATGTACCAGCGCAAGCCGTGGAAGCGGATCATCGTGATGGCCGCGGGGCCGTTCATGAACCTGATCCTCGCGGTGGCCATCTTCGCCGGGATCCTGATGGGCTACGGCACTCCGCAGCCGACGACCACCGTCAACACGGTCAGCGAGTGCGTGGTGGCCGCGGACACCAAGGACACCGGCAGCTGCCCGCCCGGCGCTCCGCCGTCCCCGGCGGCCGCCGCCGGGTTCCAGCAGGGCGACAAGATCGTCGAGTTCAACGGCCGCCGCTACGACTCGTGGAACCAGTTGCAGCTCGCGATCCGCGAGTCCTCCGGCTCCGTCCCGGTCGTCGTGGAGCGCGGCGGGCAAGAGGTGCCGCTGCGGGCGAACCTCATCCAGGACGAGCGGCCGTCGCTGCGGAACCCGGACGAGACCGAGCGGGTCGGGTTCCTCGGGCTCTCACCCACGCAGGTCTACGTGCGCCAGGACGTCGGCGGGGTGGCGCGCACCATCGGCGGGTTCGTGACCCTCACCGCGCAGAAGGTCGTGGAGCTGCCGCAGCGCGTTCCCGGCCTCGTCAGCGCGATCGGCGGCGAGGAGCGGTCGAAGGACTCCCCGGTGGGGATCGTGGGCGCGAGCAGGCTCGGCGGCGAGGTGCTGTCGATGGACCAGGCCCCGGTGGGCGCCCGGCTGATCATCCTGCTGCAGCTGCTGGCCGCGGTGAACCTCTCGCTGTTCGTGATGAACATGCTGCCGGTGCTGCCGCTGGACGGCGGGCACATCGCGGGTGCGCTGTGGGAGTCGATCCGGCGCGGGTTGGCGAAGCTGGTTCGCAAGCCCGACCCGGGTCCGTTCGACACGGCGCGGCTGATGCCGCTGGCCTACGGCGTGACGCTGGTGTTCATCGCCTACTCGTTGCTGGTGCTGGTCGCCGACGTGGTCAATCCGGTCACGTTCCTCTAGCGCGGAGGCCGCTGTTCACGCGCCGGACAACGGCGGGTGAACAGCACGTCTCCGCAGGCGGGCGGGCCACTGACGGAGCAATGTCGATCACTGCCGGTGATCAAATCAGTGCCGAACCTTGCCCAGCCGGGTGAGAGACGATCGGTATCGTGGGAGCGGGACGGCTCCGCCGTCACCGGCCGGCCGGGAGCATCGCGGCCCCGGCGGACAGCCGGTCCCGGTGCAGTCGCCGGCACCGGCAGGCGCAGCCCATCGGTGGCTACCGGCCCCGCGAAACCGGCCCGTGAGGGCGGAACCAGTCAGCGCACCCGTCGTAGAGGTGGAGAGGAATCGATGACCGTCGACCTGGGAATGCCCGGCGCCCCGGACCCGGTGCTGGCCGAACGGCGCAAGACCCGCCAGTTGCAGGTCGGCGCGGTCGGGGTGGGCAGTGAACACCCCATCTCCGTGCAGAGCATGACCACCACCAACACCACCGACATCAACGGCACGCTGCAGCAGATCGCCGAGCTCACCGCCTCGGGCTGCGACATCGTCCGGGTGGCCTGCCCCAGCGCCGACGACGCCGAAGCGCTGCCCGCGATCGCGCAGAAGTCCAAGATCCCGGTCATCGCCGACATCCACTTCCAGCCCAAGTACGTCTTCGCCGCGATCGAGGCGGGCTGCGCGGGCGTGCGGGTCAACCCGGGCAACATCCGCAAGTTCGACGACCAGGTCAAGGAGATCGCGCACGCCGCGAAGGACCACGGCACGCCGATCCGGATCGGGGTCAACGCGGGCTCGCTGGACCCGCGGCTGATGAAGAAGTACGGCAAGGCGGTGCCCGAGGCGCTGGCCGAGTCGGCGCTGTGGGAGGCGAGCCTGTTCGCCGAGCACGACTTCAACGACATCAAGATCTCGGTCAAGCACAACGACCCGGTCGTGATGGTGCGCGCCTACGAGATCCTCGCCGAGCAGTGCGACTACCCGCTGCACCTGGGTGTGACCGAGGCCGGTCCGGCGTTCCAGGGCACCGTGAAGTCCGCGGTGGCCTTCGGCGCGCTGCTGCGCCAGGGCATCGGCGACACCATCCGGGTCTCGCTGTCCGCGCCGCCGGTCGAGGAGGTCAAGGTCGGCGCGCAGATCCTGCAGTCGCTGAACCTGCGCCCGCGCAAGCTGGAGATCGTCTCCTGCCCGTCCTGCGGCCGCGCGCAGGTCGACGTCTACAAGCTCGCCGACGAGGTCACCGCGGGCCTGGAAGGCATGGAGGTGCCGCTGCGGGTGGCCGTGATGGGTTGCGTCGTCAACGGGCCGGGCGAGGCCAGGGAGGCCGACCTCGGGGTGGCCTCCGGCAACGGCAAGGGCCAGATCTTCGTCAAGGGCGAGGTCATCAAGACCGTGCCGGAGGCCAAGATCGTGGAGACGTTGATCGAAGAGGCGCAGCGCATCGCCGAGGACATGGAGGAGACTCCGGAAGGCGAAGGCGACCCGGTCGTCACCGTCGGTTGATCGCGCGGCTGCGCGGACATCGCCCGCGGACATTGCCGCACGGCCCCGCCGAGGTGCGTTGCTCGGCGGGGCCGTTCCGTTGCGCTGGTTCTTGAACCGGTCGCTGCAGCATTCGCCGTCGCGGTGACGCCGATCGATCGAACGTGGGTGGCGACACGGACGGTGGCGACTGCTGCGCGTGCAGTCGGCCGCACCTGCGCCGGTCGGCTGATCCACGTTCGGATTGCGCTGCGCACACCGGGTAGGGGAGCCGGGACGCGGGGTCTTCTGGCACTCTTTTAGCCGTGCTCAAGCTCGTCGGTGCCCGCCTGTTGGAGGACCGGGACGCGGCCAGTGTCCACACGGCGCTGGCGCGGGACCCGGTCGCGGCCTGCATGGTCGCTTCCCGCGTGGAAGCCGCCGGGCTGCGGCCGAGCCGGCTGGGCGGTGAGGTCTGGGGCTACGGCAGCGGGCTGGACGGGCTGTGCTTCTCCGGGGTCAACCTCATCCCGCTGGCCGGCGGCCCGGAGGCGATGCGCGCGTTCGCCGATCGGGTACTGCGGCGCCGCCGGGTGTGCTCGTCGCTGGTCGGCCCGTCCGAGCAGGTGCTGG
>NZ_JAFRFW010000506.1:0-1810 GCF_017434145.1 Saccharopolyspora sp.
GCTCAAGGAGATCTCCTCGGCACTGAAAGTCGTCTCCGGCGCCCTGGCCGTGGTCGGTCTGGTGTTGCAGGCGATCCCGGTCGTCGGCAACGCCGTCGGCGGCGCCTTCCTCATCGCCGCCGGCATCACCGGCGGCGCCGCCCTGGCCATCGACGCCGGTATCTACGCCGCCACCGGTGAAGGCAGTTTGACGTCGATCTTGGTGGATACGGCGTTAACGGTCATACCGTTCGGACGAGTCGCCAAGCTCGGCGGAAAGCTGGTCGGCGCCGGCGGGAAACTGGCCAGTGCGGCGAAGGGCGCGGCTGCGGGAGCGGGCCGGCTCGGGCGGCAGCTGGGGGCGAAAGCCAAGTCGGTGATGCCGTGGGGGAAGAAGTCGTTCCGGATCGATCCGATCGATGTGGACAGCGGCCGGATGCTGCTGTCGCAGACCGACGTCGAGCTCGACGGTGTCCTGCCCCTGGTGCTGGGGCGCACGCACGTGTCGTCGCATCGGCACGGGTTGTTCTTCGGACCGAGCTGGTCGTCCACATTGGACCAGCGGGTGGAGGCCGACGACGACGGCGTGTACTTCGCCTCCGAAGACGGACTGACGGTGCCGTATCCGCATCCCGGGCCGGGCGCGGCGGTGCTGCCGGTGGTGGGTCCTCGGTGGCCGCTGGAACGCTCGGACGACGGTGCTTATGTGATCACTGATCCGGATCGCGGTCGCACGCTGCGGTTCGTGCAGTACGACGCGTGCTGGCTGCTGTCCTCGATCACCGACCGCAACGGCAATCGGATCGAGTTCTCCTACGACGACACGGGCCTGCCGCAGGAGATCCGCCACAGCGGTGGCTACCGCATCCGCGTCGAGACCAAGGACCGTTTGGTCACCGGCCTCTACCTGCGCGACGCGGACCACGGACAGGACGTGGCGCTGACGCGCTACGGCTACCGCGACGAGCGGCTGACCGAAGTGATCAACGAGTCCCGGCAGCCGATGCGGTTCGACTACGACACCGCGGGCCAGATCACCGGGTGGACCGACCGCAACGGCGTGCAATACCGCTACACCTACGACGCCGAGGGCAGGTGCGTGCGCACCGACGGCTCGGACGGCTTCCTGAGCGGCACGATCACCTACGACACCGACCACGGCATCACCTACGTGACCGACTCGCTCGGACACCGCACCGCCTACCACCTCAACCACTCCGGCCAGGTCGTCCGGGAGGTCGACCCGCTCGGAGCCGAAACGGTCTCCGAGTGGGACGAGTTCGACCTGCTGCTGTCCCGCATCGACCCGCTGGGCCGCACGACCAGCTACGAGTACGACCAGCGCGGCAACCTGACCACGGTTCGCAGGCCGGACGATGGCCTGGTCCGGTTGGATTACAACGAGCTGCGCCAGCCGATCACCGTGACCGCTCCGGATGGCACGGTCTCGTACCGGGAGTACGACGCCCGCGGCAACCTCGTGCGCACTGTGGATCCGGCGGGCGCGGCCACGACGTACGACTACGACGAGCGAGGGCGCCTGCGTCGCGTCACCGCCGCGCTGGGCAACACCCGCCGCGTCGATCCCGATGCCGCGGGCTGGCCGACCGCGATCACCGACCCGCTCGGCGCCACGACGCGCTATGAGCGGGACGCGTTCGGTCGAGTCACCGCGCTGTCGGACCCGGTCGGTGGAGTGACCCGCTTGGGCTGGACCGTTGATGGCAAACCCGCGTGGCGGACCCTGCCGGACGGGGCGACCGAGCGGTGGCTCTACGACGGCGAAGGCAACCCGCACACCCACGTCGACGCTCTCGGGCAACGCACGAGC
>NZ_JAFRFW010000507.1:0-2217 GCF_017434145.1 Saccharopolyspora sp.
CAAGCCCTGGCCGAGATCTGCGCGCAGCAGCGGGCCGCGTTCGCCGGATAGTCGCCCGCCGCCGCGGATTCGGCGCAGCTGTCGCACGTGTCGCGCCCGCGACGAGCCACGCCGCGGGCGGGCTCGAAGCGGTTTAAATCAGCTGAATTAGATGCTACGGTGCAACTAAATGGCAGGCGCCGAACGCGGGTCCGCGAACGGCGGGCCGGTGCGACGAATTCAGCGAGGGGCGGCCGATGACCTCTGTGGAACCCAAGCGCTACCCGTTCAGCGAACCCGAACGGCTCGATCCCGAGCCGTTGTTCGCGGCGTTGCGCGCGCAGCAGCCGCTGATCCGCGTCCGGTTGCCCTACGGCGAGCCCGCGTGGCTGGCGACCCGCTACGACGACGTCAAGCTGGTGCTCGGCGATCCGCGGTTCTCCAGAGCGGCCGGGGTGGGCCGGGACGAACCGCGGATGCGGCCGCACCTCGGCGCCACCGGCAACATCCTGAGCAAGGACCCGCCGGAGCACAGCCGGCTGCGCAGGCTGGTGATGAAGGCGTTCACCCAGCGCAGGGTGGAGCGGTTGCGCCCGCGGGCGCAGGAGATCGCCGACGGTCTGGTCGATCGGATGGTCGCGGCCGGAACTCCCGCCGACCTGGTGGAGGACTTCGCGCTGCCGCTGCCGATCACCGTCATCTGCGAGCTGCTTGGCGTGCCGTTCGAGGACCGGGCCGATTTCCGCGTGTGGTCCGACGCCTTCTTGTCCACCACGAAGTTCACGCCCGAGCAGGTGCGGGAGTGCGTGGACCTGTTGCGCGAGTACATGACCGGGCTGATCGCCGAGCGCCGCGAGGAAGGCCGGGACGATCTGCTCAGCGCGCTGGTCGCCGCGCGCGACGAGGACGACCGGCTCTCCGAGGACGAGATGCTCTCGCTGGCGGAGTCGCTGCTGGTCGCGGGGCACGAGACCACTGCATCGCAGATCCCGAACTTCGTGTACGTGCTGCTGCGGCATCCCGACCAGCTCGCGCAGCTGCGCGCCGACCTGACCGCGGTGCCGCGCGCCGTGGAGGAATTGATGCGCTTCGTCCCGCTCGGGGTCGGTGCGGGCACTCCGCGCTATGCCCTCGAAGACGTCGAACTCGGTGGCGTGACGGTGCACGCGGGTGAGCCGGTGCTGCCGACCACGACTTCGGCCAACCGCGACGAGTCGGTCTACACCGACCCCGAACGGCTCGACCTGGAGCGGGAGGCGCAAGCCAGCCACGTCGGTTTCGGGCACGGGCCGCACCACTGCCTCGGCGCGCCGTTGGCTCGGATGGAGTTGCAGGTCGCGCTGGACACGCTGCTGCGGCGGCTGCCCGGACTGCGGTTCGCCGGTTCCGAGGACGGAATCGAGTGGAAGAACGGGTTGTCCACCCGCGGTCCGGCGCACATGCCGGTCACGTGGGACGAGCACTAGGGCGTTTTCCCGGGCGTGCGGTTGGTGCTTCGCGGAGATGCGGCCGCCTGTCCGAAGCACGATCAGCAACGCCGGCGCAGCGTGCTCACCGGGTTAGCACGCCTGCATCCGCGAGCAGTTGGCGCGCTTCGGCCCGGCCGTCGAGGAGCCGGCTGGTGCGGCGCACCACGCGCCAGCCTTCCGGGCCGCGGCGCAGTTCCCAGCGGTTCGCGGTGGCGCGCAAGACCCGGAACGCCGCGCCGTGCTTGGTGATCAGCTGCGAGTGGCAGGTCGCGACCGCGTGATCGCCGTCGAGCACGACGTGCGGCAGTCCGGCGAAATGCGCGCAGCCGTCGGTGATCAGCCGTTGGTGCGCTCCGGAACGGACCATCGCGGAAAGCTGGGCGTGCCCGTGCATTCCGCCGGTGTCGACGTCGTAGTCACCGTCGGCTTCCCACAGCCCGGCTACGGCTTCGGCGCTACCGCTGTCCACGAGCGGGCCGTAGGCGGCGATCAGCCGGGTGATCGCCGCTTCGTCCTCCAGCGCGCGCAACCTGCGCTCCAGCAGTTCGAGCCGTTGCACATCGGTCATCGTGTTCCGTCCGATCTCGCGTCGTCGAACGGGATTCCGCGTTCCCGGCCGATTTCGCGCAACGCGGCCAGTTGTTCGCAGTAGTGCTCCGCGGAAGCCGCGGTGATCCGCACACCGGCGACGGTCGCGCCGGCTTCGCGCAGCCGATCCAGTGCGCGGGCGGCCGATGCTGCGGCGCCGATCGGATCCAGCGCGCGGTTC
>NZ_JAFRFW010000046.1:0-7546 GCF_017434145.1 Saccharopolyspora sp.
ACAACAGCCAAAAGGTCGGTATGGCAGGCGGTTTTGCCGGCGCGATATACGGCGGTCAGCGAGATCACCGCGGCCGGTCAGGGAGGCTCCGGGATCGAGGCGTAGCGCCGATCGAGCTGCTGAACGGCGAACCGGCCGCTCGCGGCTGATCGAGGGGTGCACGAACACGTAGGCTGCGGCCGTGGCTGCTCAACGAATTGCGGTGATCGGCGCGGGTGCGGTCGGCGGGGTGCTCGCGGCGGCGGCGCACGCGGCCGGGCACGAAGTCACGGTGTGCGTGCGCACGCCGTTCGACGAGCTCGTGATCGAGGACCCGGACGGCAGCAGCGAGCTGCCCGTCGCGATCGAGACCGACCCGCAGCGGCTCGGCCCGGTGGACTGGGTCCTGCTGACCACGAAGGTCCAGGACATCGCGAGCGCCGAAGGGTGGCTGCGGGCCGCGGACGGGCCGAAGACGCCCGTCGTCGCGGTGCAGAACGGCATCGAGCACCACGCTTCGCTCGCCCCGTTCGGCCTGCGCTCGCCGGTGCTGCCCGCGCTGCTCTACGGGGGCGCGGAACGGTTGCGGCCCGGGTACGTGGTGCGCCGCTCCCCGATCAGCCTGGTGGTGCCCGCCTGCGAGCTCGCCGAGCGGTTCGCGGGCCTGCTGAGCGGGCCGAACGTGCGCACGACCGAAGACTTCCGCAGCGCGGCCTGGCGCAAGCTGCTGACCAACCTCGGCGCGAACCCGATCTCCGCGCTGACGATGCGGCGGCTGGACGTGTTCGCCGAACCCGGCACGCGCGAGCTGCTGCGCGCGGTGCTGTCCGAAGCGGTCGCGGTGGCCCGCGCGGAAGGTGCCGAGCTGGACGAGGGCGACGTGGACCGCAGCATCGAAGCGTTCGGCTTCCTGGTCGACGACTCCACCGGCACGTCGATGCTCTACGACCGGCTGGCCGGGCTGAGCACCGAGCACGAGGCCATCACCGGCGTGCTGGTGCGCGCCGCGCGGCACCACGGCATCCCGGTGCCGCGCAACGAAACGCTGCTCGCTCTGCTGCGCGCCCTCCCGGAGAACTCCCCGCCACCTCCCGGGTGAACGGACTGTTCGTCCAATCTATTGGGACCAACGGTCCGTTCACTTCCGGCTGAACCGGGTCGGCGGGAGCCGCTACTGGGCGAAGCGGGTGGAACCGACCGAAGCGAGCACGACGCAGCCGATGGCCACCCACTGCAAAGCGCTCAGCGCCTCCCCCAGCACGAGCAGCCCGGCCAGCGCGGCGACCGCGGGCTCCAGGCTCATCAGCACGCCGAACACCCGCGGCGGAATCCGGCGCAGCGCCTCCAGCTCCAGCGAGTACGGCACCACCGACGACATCAACGCCACCACGAGCCCGGCCACCAGCACCGGTGGCTCCAGCAGTTGCATCCCGGAGCCGGTGATCCCGAACGGCAACGCGACAACTGCGCCGAACGCCATCCCCAGCGCCAGGCCGGAACCACCGCTGGTGTACTTGCCGAGCTTCCCGCCCACCAGGATGTAGCTGCCCCACAGCACTCCCGCAGCCAGCGCGAAACCGACGCCGACCGGGTTCAGCCCACCGTCCACACGGGACAGCAGCAGCACGCCGAGTCCGGCGAGGACCGCCCACAGCAGGTCCAGCTTGCGCCGCGAGCCGAACACCGCCACCGACAGCGGCCCCAAGAACTCGATGGTCACCGCCACGCCCAGCGGAATGCGGTCGATCGCCTGGTACAGGCAGATGTTCATGCCCGCGAGCACCGCCCCGTAGGCGGCGATCACCAGCCAGGTCGTGCGATCCAGGCGCAGCGACGGACGCCAGACGACCAGCAGCACGAGCGCGGCGAACAGCAGCCGGAGCGTCACCACCCCGTTGGCCCCGGCCATCGCGAACAGCTGCTTCGCGAACGCGGCGCCGACCTGGAGGCTGATCACGCCGAGCAGCACCAGCATCGGCGGCGGGACGGCACCGAAACCGCGGGCGACGGCAGGTCGAAGCGACTCCCACGGCCGCCGCCTGCCCCACGATGCTCCGGCCATGTTCGCCGCGTCCACGTCCGCGCCTCCGATTCCGCCGCTATCCGCGATTCGGATTCCCGCCATCCCGATCGCCTGCGATTCCGCCGGTCCGCACGCCGGTGCTTCGGGGGAACCGCCGGGAACCCGGCGAGCAACCGTAGCCGGTGCGCAGCGGCCGCCCAAGCGCAAGCACGGCGACGTTCACCACGCCCGGCCCGCTCCCCCTAACCGGGGGCTCACGCCGATCATGCGATGCTCAGCCGCAGCCAAACCTGCGTCGAGGGAGCAGCCGTGCCGCGCGCCAGCCACCGGATCGGTGCTCTGCTGCTGCTGGCCGCATTCGCCACCGGCTGTTCGGCCGGTCCCTCGCAACGCCCGGCGGTGGCCTACCGCGGGCCGGAGCAGCAGGTCGCGCCCACTCCCCCGCCGCCAGGCCCGGCTCCCGTGCCCGAGCTCGGCGCACCCGCGGGCGGCACGTTGAACTGGAAGGACTGCACGCAGCAGACCCGCGACGAGATCGGGGCCACCGACGGCCCCGCGTTCTCCTGCTCGCAGTTGCTGACCACATTGGACTCACCGGAGTCGCCCGCGGCGGGCACCACCCGCGCCGAGCTGCTCAGCACCGGCAACGGCGGCATCCCGCTGGTCGTGCTCGGCGACGCCGGTGGTGAGCCGGGCACCAGCGTCGCCGCCCGGATGGCGCTGCGGATGCCGCCGGAGATGCTGAACACGTTCCGGATCATCGGCATGGACCGCCGCGGCACCGGGGGCTCCGACCCGGCCGACTGCATCCCGCCGCAGCAGCGGCAAAGCATCGCCGGTTTCGACCCGCGGGCGACCGACCGCGCCTCGCTGGACCGGTTGCTGGTGTCGGTGCGCGATTCGAGCCAAGAATGCCTGCTGGACCTCGACGACCGGTTGCAGGCGTACGACACCTGGCGCACCGCGGGTGATCTTGAGGAGCTGCGCCGCGAACTGGACGTGCCGAAGCTGCACGCGCTGGGCAGGGGCGAGGCGTCGCGGGTGCTGACGACCTACGCCCAGCGCTACCCGGGCTCGGTGGGCCGGATGGTGCTCGACGGCGGGCCGAACCCGCTGATGGACGCGATGGGCCAGGCCAAGGAGCAGGCGCAGAGCGCGGAGCGGACCTTCGACGCGTTCGCCGAGGACTGCGCGGCCAACGGCCCTTGCCCGCTCGGGCCGGATCCGCGGCGCACCGTCGAGGACCTGGTGGAGCGCACGCGGGCCGCACCGCTGCCCGCCGCCGGTGCGCCGGTGACGGCGGGCAAGATCGTCCGGGTGCTGGCGAGCGGGCTCGGCGACAGCGACCGGTGGCCGCAGCTGCGGGAAGCGCTGGCCGCGGCGAACTCCGGTGACGGAGCTGCCATCGGCGAGCTGGCCCGGCCGCTGGTCGAGGACACCGGTCAGGACCCGGCGCAGCTCGACGGCGACCTGATCACCAGCTGCAACGACACCGCGCTGCGGGTCCCGCCGGAGCGGGTCGTGGCTCTCGCAGGGGAATGGGTCCGCACGCATCCGCTGTTCGGCGGCATGTACGCGCAGCGGCTCGCGTGGTGCAGCCAGTGGCCGCCACCGGAGCAGGAGCCGCCGGCGCCGTCGGCGCCGGGGTTGCCGCCGATGCCGGTGGTGGCGACCGCGAAGGATCCGTCGATGCCGGAGAAGGGCACCGAGCAGCTCGCCGAACAGCTCCCGTCCGGCGTCCCGATTCGCTGGCTGGGCGCAGGCCACGGCGCGTTCGGCCGTTCGGACTGCGTCACGGAGGCCGTCACGCGGTTCTTCGTGCGCGGCGAGGTACCCGCTGCCGGGACGGCCTGCCCGGCGTGATCGGCCGGGGCACCTGCGCGTGAGTCCCGGGGAGGTCGGCGGCCACCCCGGGACTCACGTGCAGAAATGCGACGAAGGAGTTCGTCAGCAGTTCGAGCAACACCCGCAGGAGGGTCCGCTGCAACTGGCGCAGCAGTTGCAACCGCCGGCCTGCGGAGCGGTCTCGTTCTCGGTGGGAACCATCGGGGTCCTCCTCACGTGGTGAACACCAGCAGTAGCGATGGTGCGCGGCCATCCGCCACGAGGCACACCGCCGCCAGAGGGACCCGGTCTGGTCCATCCCGTTGAACAGGGATCATGCACACATAGCAATGGGTGACCAAAGCGCTGTGCGCACGGGCGGCTGCGCCAACGGGGTCACCGTTCGACCGCGGGGCTGTTCTTCCGGGACCTGGTCGGCTCGCCGGGCATCTTCGGGTAGTCCGGCGGGTAGGGCAACTCGCCGAGACCGCGGTCGCGCTCGTCGCGCTCGTACCACTCCAGCAAGGCGGTGATGTCGTGCGCGCGTTCGTCCAGCCCGCGGTGCGGGTCGCCGTGCTCGGCCAGCCAGTCCGGCACCGTGGCCAGGTCGAACTCGTCCGGTTCGACCTCGGCGAGCCGGTCCCAGGTCAGCGGGGTGGAGACGGTCGCCCGCGGGTTCGCGCGGATCGACCACGCGGAGGCGATGGTGCGGTCCCGCGCGGCCTGGTTGAAATCGAGGAACACCCGCTCACCGCGGTCCGCCTTCCACCAGGCGACCGTGGCGTGCTGCGGGATGCGCCGCTGCACCTCGCGGGCCAGCGCGATCACCGCGTGCCGCACTTCGACGAAGTCCCAGCGCGGCCGGATCCGCACCAGGACGTGCACGCCGCGGCCGCCGGAGGTCTTCGGGAATCCTTCCAGGCCCGCTTCGCCGAGCACTTCGCGCAGCACCTCGGCGACCCGGACGGCCTCCGCGTACCCGGTGCCCGGCTGCGGGTCGAGGTCGATCCGCAGCTCGTCGGGATGATCGACGTCGGCCGAGCGCACCGGCCACGGGTGGAAGTCCAGCGTGCCGAGGTTCGCCGCCCACGCGAGCACCGCGGGCTCGCTCGGGCAAACCGTCTCGGCGGTGCGCCCGGACGGGAAGGTCACCTGCACCGAGCGCACCCACGGCGGCGCGCCCTTCGGCACGCGCTTGGCGTAGAAGGGCTCGCCGGTCACGCCGCCGGGAAAGCGCTTGAGCGTCGTCGGGCGGTCGCCGACGGCCCGCAGCAGCGGTTCGGCCACCGCGAGGTAGTACTCGACGACCTGGCGCTTGGTGAATCCGCGCGCCGGGAAGTACACCTTGTCCGGGTGCGAAACCCGGACCGTCCTGCCTGCGACGTCCAGTTCCAACGAGGATTCGGCCACGCCGCCAGACTAGGCCGCCGACCCGGGTCGAGCGCCGTTGCGCGCGCGGCAGCTCCAGCGGCCTGTGTTCAGCGGAGCACAGCGGCGCCGCAGGAGCGTTAACGTGGGCCGATGCCGCCGGGACACGGGGCCGACGATCCAGAGGCGCGCGGCCCGCAGGGAAGGTTCGCCGACGACCTCGTCGGCTTGGACCCGCAGGATCCGGAGGTGCGGCGGTTCGCCGAACACCTGGACAAGATCGAGCACCCGAACTCGCCCGCCACCGTCGAGGGGATGCTGCGCGGCGTCGGCGACTTCGCGGACGGGGCGAACCGCGCCGGGGGCCACCGGCGACTCGTGGTGGCCCTGATCGTGCTGCTGGTCGTCGGCCCGTCGGCGCTGATGTTGGTGTGGACCGCGCTGCGGCTGGTCGCCGAAGCGCTGGCCGGTTGACCGGGCGGGCACGGGCAGTCGATCACCGGAAGGGTTAGCGTGGAGGCATGGATCCGGTCGCGGGCGCCACTCCGAAGGTCTCCAAGTCCGAGCAGGAATGGCAGCAACAGCTCAGTCCGAACGAGTACGCCGTGCTGCGCCAGGCGGCGACCGAGGCGCCGTTCAGCGGCGAGTACGTCGACACCGACACCACCGGTGTCTACGAGTGCCGGGCGTGCGGCGCGGAACTGTTCCGCAGCGAGACGAAGTTCGCCTCGCACTGCGGCTGGCCGTCGTTCTACGACCCGCGGGACACCGACGCGGTGATCCTGCGCGAGGACCGTTCGATGGGCATGGTCCGCACCGAGGTGCTGTGCGCGACCTGCTTGAGCCACCTCGGCCACGTCTTCACCGGCGAGGGCTACGACACCCCCACCGACCAGCGCTACTGCATGAACTCCATCGCGCTGCGCCTGGTGCCCGCGCAGTGACCGACCAAGGCCCTACCAGCGGGCGCACCAGCTCGTCAGGGACAAGCGGGCGGCGTGAGCCTCAGCTAGGCGCGGGGTGATCTCCGAACCGCCGGTGCGGCCGCGCGAAATGGCCGCGCGGCCGCGGCCGGTTGGCGCGTCGTGCTCGTCGGCAGTCCACCGGTCCGGAAACCGCTGAGCGTCAGGGCAGCCGCTCGAGCAGGTCCGCCACGTCCACGCGCTTGCCGGTGAAGAACGGCGTCTCCTCGCGCACGTGCCGCCGCGCCTCGGTGTAGCGCATCTTCCACATCAGGTCGACGATCCGGTGCAGCTCCGGGGCCTCGAAGGCGAGGATCCACTCGTAGTCGCCGAGCCCGAACGAGGACACCGTGTTCGCCCGCACGTCCGGGAAATCGCGGGCCGCCATGCCGTGGTCCTTGAGCATCGTGCGGCGCTCGTCGTCCGGCAGCAGGTACCAGTCGTGCGAGCGCACGAACGGGTAGACGCAGAGGTAGTCGCCCGGTTCGTTGTTGACCAGGAAGTCCGGCACGTGGCTCTTGTTGAACTCCGCGGGCCGGTGCAGCGCCGCGTTGCTCCACACCGCCTCGGAAGCCTCGCCGAGCGTGGTGCCGCGGCGGAAACCGGCGTAGGCGGCCTGCAGGGGCTCGATCTGCTCGGCGTGCCACCAGATCATGAAGTCGGCGTCCGCGCGCAACCCGGCGAGGTCGTAGACACCGCGCACCACGACGCCGGATTCGGCGAGACCGTCGAGGTACTCGCGGGTGGCCACCGCGGCCTTCTCCCGGTCCTCGGGCAACGCGCCCGGCTCGACCTGGAAAACCGACCACATGGTGTAGCGGAGAGTTTCGTTGAGTTCGGAGTAGTTCAGCCGCGCCATGCGGCCATGGTCCCACTTCTGGGCAGTCAGGCGGCCACGAGGTGTTCTGCTATGGCACTCGCGGCCGCTTCACCGGTGGCCACGCACGCGGGCACGCCCACTCCGTGCAGCACAGCACCGGCCAGCGCCAAACCGCCCGCACCGGCCACCGCTCGTTCCAGCTCGGTGACGGTGTCCAGGTGGCCCACCGCGTACTGCGGCAAACCGCCGCCCCAGCGCACGACCGCGGAGTCCACGGGTTCGACCGCGAGCCCGCTGATCTCGCGCAGATCGGCGACGACCCGGCGGACCATCTCGGCGTCGGTGAGCCGCAGCAGCTCGTCCTGGCCGGATCGGCCGACGGAACCGCGCACCAGCAGCTCACCGCGGCTGCCTGCCAGGTGCGGCCACTTGCGGCTGGAGAAGGTGAACGCCTTCGCGGTGAACGGCGTGCCGTCGGCGTGCGTCTCGCCGCGCGCGATGAGCGTGCCGGACGCGTCCGGCAGCTCGGTGTCCGCGGGCAACGCCAAGCCGAGCACCGCCATCGACGCC
>NZ_JAFRFW010000508.1:0-4211 GCF_017434145.1 Saccharopolyspora sp.
CCGCTGCGCCGCGCGGTCGACGATCGAGGGGGTGGCGGGTGGCGCGCCCGCCAGGGGTTCACGGTCCTCCGGTTCCCGACTCCCAAGTCGGTCGGCAGCCACGTCGAACCCCTCTCCTCGTTGCGCGAGCACGTCCCGCTTCATCCTCGCGCAACGAGCGCGCAACGTTAGCCCCGCGAACCGTGCGATCCCCCACACTGTCCACAGTGGTCACCTGTTCTTCCGGGGTGGAGGGCCCCTTCGACCAAGCTGGTGCGGCGAAGGGGTCTTCCACTCCGAACGGATCGTGGCGGCGGGCACGGTTCGGTTGACACGGGTTCGGGGCGTTCCTAGCGTCGTGCCGTGCAACCGGCTCTGCTCACCGCGCGCCACCACGTGGATCTGCTGCGTGTGGCGTCCGCGACGTGTCCAGCCTCCTGAGCCTCCACCTGCGCCCGCACGCCTGACTCCGCGGCGGGCGATCCCCGCCGCGCTCTCGCGGCCCGAAATTCGCTGCTCAGGAGCCGGATACATGACCGCGACAGCGCCTGCCGACGCGCCGGGTGCCGAGAAGAACGTCCGCACCGTGATCACCTCCAGCGTGATCGGCACGACGGTCGAGTGGTACGACTTCTTCCTCTACAGCACCGCCGCGAGCCTGGTGTTCAACAAGCAGTTCTTCCCCACCGCGAATCCGGCGGTGGGCACCATGCTGGCGTTCACGACGTTCTTCGTCGGGTTCGTCGCCCGCCCGCTCGGCGGTGTCCTATTCGGACACATCGGCGATCGCATCGGCCGCAAGCGCACGCTGGTGACCACCATGGTCGTGATGGGCCTTGCCACGGCCGCGATGGGCGCGCTGCCGACGTACGCGCAGGCCGGGCTGTGGGCGCCGCTGCTGCTGGTGCTGCTGCGGCTGTTCCAGGGCTTGGCGATCGGCGGCGAGTGGGCAGGCGCGGTGCTGATGGCCGTCGAGTACGCACCGCCGGGCAAACGGGCCAGGTACGGGGCGTGGCCGCAAGTCGGGCTCGCCATCGGGCTCGGGTTGGGCACCGGGCTGTTCGCGTTGCTGGGCAACGTTCTCGACGACGCGCAGTTCCTCAGCTACGGCTGGCGGATCGCGTTCGGGCTGAGCCTGGTGCTGGTGTTCGTCGGCTTGATCATCCGCTTGCGCGTCTCGGAAACCCCCGCGTTCCAGCAGATGCGCGAGTTGCAAGGCACCGCGCGAGTGCCGATCGTCGAGCTGTTCCGGGACCGGGTGAGCCGCCGCAACACCGTGCTCGGCCTGCTGTCGCGCTATTCCGAGGGCGCCGCGTTCAACACCTGGGCGGTGTTCTTCCTGACCTACGCCACCGGCACGCTCGGCCTGCCGCGCAACGACGTGCTGGTGGCGGTGATGGCGGCCTCGGTGGTACTGGCGGTGCTGATCCCGCTGGTCGGCGGGCTCGCCGACCGCACGTCGCCGCGGCGGCTGTACGTGATCGGGTCGGCGTTGTTCGCGGTTTCGGTGTATCCGGCGTTCCTGGCGTTCCAGACCCGCGATCCGCTGCTGGCCGGAGTGGTGATCGTGCTCGTGCTGGGCGTCGTGCACGCGGTGATCTACGCGCCGCAGGGCACGTTGTACGCGCAGCTGTCGCCGGTGCGGATGCGCTACACCGGGATGTCGTTCATCTACCAGTTCTCCGGGATCTACGCTTCCGGCCTCACACCGCTGATCGTCACGTCGTTGCTGGCCGCCGGTGGTGGAACCCCGTGGCTGGCCTGCGGCTACCTCGCGCTCACCGGCGTCATCGCCACCGTCGCGAGCCTGCTGATCCGGCGCCGCGACCTGTACTTCGACAACGCGGCTTGATCACACCCCCGGGATGCGCCCGGTGCGCACGACCTCGTCGGCGATCGTGTGCAGTTTGATGTTGTTGTCCTGGGAAGCGCGTTGCAGCACGGCGAACGCCATGTCGTCGGAGATCCCGTAGCGCTCCATGACCCGTCCGAGGGCTTTGCCGATCTCCTGGCGGGTTTCCAGCGCGGTGTGCAGCTGATCGCTGGTGCGCACGCTGTTGAGCGCCACCGCCGCGTGCGAGGCCAGCACCCAGCCCAGCCGCTCGGAACCGTCGTCGAAGGCGTGCGGCTCCTTCGCGTACAGGTCGAGGGCGCCGAAGCTCTCCTCCTCGCGGTAGAGCTGGAAGCCCATCATGGCGCCGACTCCGAGCTCCCGGGCCTCGGGGACGTATGCGGGCCAGCGGTCTTCGGTGGCGGTGTCGTCGATGCGGTAAACGGCGTTGTGCCATGGCACGGTGTTGCGCGCGGCGTCGAAGCACGGTCCCTCGCGGTTGCGGGCCTGCGCCTCATCGGAGTGCACGACGAGATCGCTCGAGGTCGCGGCCGTTTCCACCTCCTGCTTGCGCTTGAGCAGCATGATTCCGGCGTCGTCGCAGCGGTCGAGTTCCTGCACGGCCAGCTCGACGACGCGCTCGAGCACCGCCTGCTCCGACCGTTGCGCGGCCAGCTCGCGCGCGATGCGCGCGAAACGCACCGCATGGTCCTCGGCCATCGGACTCCTCCTTTCGTTCACCGCGGTTGGATGCGGGCACCGGCCGGTTCGTCACGCAACAGCGGCGGTCAGCTCGGATCCGTTCGATCGTCCAGCCCGCGAAGAGCAGCCCGAACGGATGGGTGCACGGGCACGACCTCGGGCAACTCCGTTATGTGCAACGCGCGCAGCACATCGTGCCCGGTGGCCACCAAGGCGAGTTCCACGCCCCGCTCGCGGGCGCGTTCCCCGGCTCGGGCCAGCAGTTGCAACGCGGACACCGCCAGGAAACCGACCCCCGTCAGGTCCAGCAGCACCGTGCGCACCGCGTCCTCGATCCGGGCGAACAGCAGCCGCTCGAATCGCGCGGCGGTGGACTCGTCGACCGTACCGGAGGCGATGACCAGGACGACGTCCGGGCGCGGCCGGTTTACCCGCAGCACCAGCGAATCGCCGAGCGAGTCCGGCCGGTCGGTCTCGCCGCCGGAGTGGGAGGTGTTCAATGCGGTCCCGTCCTCTCCCCGCCGGAGAAGAGCAGCGCAGACCCCCGGCAACCGCGGGCCGGAAAACGGCGCAGTCAGCCACCGGGACCGGATCCGGCGTCTCATCGGCAGGATGTTGGTGATCCCTGGCTGACTGCTCAACCGTCGCCATCCTAGCTGAATCGGACGGCCGGTCCGAGCACAAGGCCACGCATCGGACACGAGTTGCCGGTGCGGCGGATGTGGCGAGGCCGGGAAGGCGCGGACGCGACGGCCGCTGCGAACGCCGCAGCGCGCTCAGCTGCGCACTTCGGACACCGCGACCGGGCGGCCCGTACGGCGCGAGCGGTCGCACGCCTCGGCGGTGTAGAGCGCCTCCAGCGCTTCCGCTGCGGTGCAAGGGTTTTCCCGCCTGCCCGCGGCGACTTCGACGAACGCGGCGAGTTCCGCGGCGTAGGCGTCGGCGAACCGCTCCATGAACGTGCGGTACGGCGCACCGGACGGCCACGGGATACCGGCCTCGGCCGACGGCAGCGGGGAACGCTCGTCGTTGCCCACGAACAGCGCCCCCTCCGAACCGCACACCTCCAGCCGCACGTCGTGGCCCGCGCCGTTGTAGCGGGTGGCGCTGACCGTGGCCAGCGCGCCGTCGTCGAATTCCAGCAGCGCCGCGCACGTGTCCACGTCGTCACCTTCGGCGAAGAACGCCGCGCCCCGGTTTCCGCCGCGCGCGTAGACCGACACGACCTCGCGGCCGGTGACCCACCGCATGATGTCCAGGTCGTGGATGCTGCAGTCCCGGAACAGCCCGCCGGAGGTGGGGATGTAGGCCGCGGGCGGCGGTTCAGCGTCCGCGGTCACCGCCCGCAGCGTGTGCAGCCAGCCGAGGCGTTCGCCGCGCACGGCGTCCCGCGCGGCCCGGTATCCGGCGTCGAAGCGGCGCTGGAACCCGACCTGCAGCGGAACCGACGCGCGCTCGCTGTGCGCGACGACTTCGCGGGTGCCCGCAACATCCAGCGCCACCGGTTTTTCGCAGAACACCGGCACTTCACGGTCCAGTGCCGTGTGGATCAGGCCGGCGTGCGCGTGCGTGGCGGCCGTGATCACCACGGCGTCCACGCCGCGCTCGTAGACCTCGTCCTGCGTACCGTCCGCGTAGGTGAAGTGCTTGGCGCCCTTTGCGGCCTTCACGAACCCGCGCTTGTAGATCTCGAGGTCGC
>NZ_JAFRFW010000509.1:0-13406 GCF_017434145.1 Saccharopolyspora sp.
GAGGGATTCGGCGGTCGTCACCGCCGCGGTGACCCCGTCGACGACCGGCACTCCGGTGCGTTCGATCACCCGCTCGGCCAGGCCCGACATGCCGCCGCAGCCCAGGCAGACGACCTCGGCCCGGTCGTCCTGCACCGCGCGCACCGCCTCCTGGGCGATGGCTTCGACGGCGGCCCGGGGATCGCGGTCGAGCTCCAGCACCGGCAGACCGCTCGCGCGCACGGAAGCGCACCGGCTGTTCAGCCCTGCGGCGGCCAGCCGGTCCTCGATCAGCGGAACGGTGCGGTCCAGGCTGGTCACCACCGAGTAGGTGCGGCCGACGAACTGGGCGGTGCTCGCGGCGGCCTCGGTGATGTCCACGACCGGGACCTCGAGCAACTCCTGCAGGCCTTCCCGGCCGTGCTCGCCGTAGCCGGCCTGGATGACGGCGTCGAACGGTTCCGGGTAGGCCCGGACGGCTTCCATCACGGCGACCGCCGCGAGGTAGCTCTCGTAGTTGCCCTCCACCGATTCCGCGCCGAACGGCGGCGTCAGCGGGACGATCTCGGTGCCGGGAGCCGCCGCACCGGCGGCCTGCGCACCGATCGATTCGGTGATCGACGGAGTCGTGTTGACGTTGACGATGAGAATGCGCACGATTCACCTTTCGCGAAGTCCCGTGCCGGGGCCGCTCACTCGGCCGCGACGGCGATCGACTCGCCGTCCACGTCCCGCCCGTCAGGATCGCGGTCACCGATGGCGGCGTAGATGACGGCCCCGAGCGCCGCACCGATGAACCACGAGAACCCGGATGCGGCGCCGAAGGCGGGCACCAGCGCGAGCACGACGGCGATCGCCGCGGACGGGACGAACGCCCACACCGCCTTCGGGTTGTACCCGCGCCGGTAGTGGTACTCGCCCTGGGCTTGCTCGGTGTAGAGGTCCGGGACGTTCACCCGGGTCCTGCGCAGCAGCCAGTAGTCCGCCATGATCACGCCGAACAGCGGTCCGAGCAGCGCGCCGAGGCCGCCGAGGAAGTAGTTCACCACCACCGGGTTGTCGTAGAGGTTCCAAGGCAGGATGACGATGCCGATGACGGCGCTCACCAGCCCTGCCCGGCGGAAGTTCAGCTGCCGCGGGAAAAGGTTCACCAGCACGTAGATCGGCGCGACGAAGTTGGCGAGCAGGTTCACCGCGATCGTCAGCAGCACCAGCGCGACCGACGCGGCCGCCAGCAGGAACGTGTTCGGAATCGTCTGGACGATGTCGGCGGGGCTGGTGATCACCCGCCCGTTCAGCTTGAACTGCGCTCCGCTGAGGACCACGACGATGGTGGCGAAGAAGAGCATGTTCACCGGGATGCCGACCAGGTTGCCACCCACGATCGAGCGGCGGCTCTTGGCCGAGCGCGTGAAGTCGCAGAAGTTCAGCACGAACGTCCCGTAGATCACGACCCAGAGCGCGGCGCCCTGCAGGACCTGCAGCCACATCGCCGCCCCGGTGAGCGGCTCGGCCGTGGACGGCGAAATGGACCAGTCCGCGCGGGCGAACATCCACACCGCCAGGCCGAACATCGTGATCAGCGTCGTCGGTGCCGCGACCGCCATGTACCTGCGGATCACGTGCATCCCGTAGCTGACGATGAGCACTTGGACGAGCCAGAGCACGAGGAAGGTGAGCCAGCCGAGCAGCGACAGCCCCAGCACCGTCTGCGCTTCCAGCTTCCGCAGTGCGGGGAACATCGCCACCAGGAGGGTGTTGAGCACCGAAGACGCGAGGTAGGTCTGGATGCCGAACCAGGCGATGGCGACGATTCCGCGGACCGCGGCCGGGATCTGCGCGCCCTTCGTCCCGAACGCGATGCGGCTCATGACGGGGAACGGCACACCGGCCTTGTGCCCCATGTAGCCGGACAGCGTCAGCAGCAGGAACAGCAGCACCGATGCGAGCAGGAACGCGGCCAGGATCCCCCACACGTTCAGCCCGAGTGCGAACAGCCCGATCGCGAACGCGTAGTTGCCGAGGCTGTGCACGTCGTTGGCCCAGAGCGTGAAGACGTTGTACGCGCCCCAGCGGCGCCCGTCCTTCTTGGTCGGGGCCAGGTCGTAGCTGTACAACCGGGGACTCGGGGTGCAGCTCGCTTCGTTGTCGGTGGCGGTCATCGAGCCGCCTCCGAGTTCTGCGCTGCCCCCGGGGCGGCGGTCATTCGACGCATTTGGACTCTCCGCTGAGTCAGGATCGGGCGACGCTCTCGCGGTCCATGCGACTCCGGGCGACGAGGCGCGCGGGGCACGACGGAGCGATCGGCGGCACTACGACACCGAGCGATGTGAACTTCCGCAATATGGAAGTATACGGCTGGGATGCGGAAGACCGTAGCGACCGTCCTGATCGCCGTCAACAGCGCCGCCGAAACCGGCTCGGCGGCTCCGCGGACGCGCTGCGCGCTCATCGGCGTTCGACGCGTGACGCCTTCCGCAGTCGGCTGCTTTTGCCTATCCTCGTCCGGCGCCCGTTGTGTATACGTGAACGTATCCCGTGTTCCGCGGCCGCATCCGCCCCCCAGCGAGGAAGGGATCACTTGAGCCAGCCGACCTACTTCGCCCCCGAGGGCGGCCTGCCGTCCCAATCCACCATGCTCACCGACCGCGCACTGGTCACCGAGGCGTACACGGTCATCCCGCGCGGCGTGCTGCGCGACATCGTCACCAGCAACCTTCCCGGGTGGAACGGCACTCGGGCGTGGATCCTCGCCAAGCCGATCCAAGGGTTCTCGACGACGTTCGCGCAGTACGTCGTCGAGGTGTCGCCGGGAGGCGGCAGCACCCGGCCGGAACCGGAGCGCGGCGTCGAATCCGTCGTGTTCGTGCTCGGCGGCGAGCTGCGGCTGGTCATCGAGGGAGCCCGGCACGACCTCACCCCCGGTGGATACGCCTACATCCCGGCCGGGGCCGACTGGTCGGTGGCCAACGATTCCGGCGAGCGAGCCAGCTTCCAGTGGGTCCGCAAGGCCTACGAACCGCTCGAGGGCTACGCGCCCGCGGCGTTCGCGGTCCAGGAGCAGGACATCCAGCCCACGCCGATGCCCGACACCAACGGAGCATGGGCCACGACGCGGTTCGTGGACCCGGACGACCTCGCCCACGACATGCACGTCAACATCGTCACCTTCGAGCCGGGCGCGGTCATCCCGTTCGCCGAGACGCACGTGATGGAGCACGGGATCTACGTGCTCGAAGGCAAGGCCGTGTACCGGCTCAACGGCGACTGGGTGGAGGTGGAGGCGGGAGACTTCATGTGGCTGCGCGCCTTCTGCCCGCAGGCTTGCTACGCGGGCGGACCGGGCAAGTTCCGGTACCTGCTCTACAAGGACGTCAACCGCCAGATCAAGCTGACCTGAGCGGGAGCCGGCGCCTCGCGCGCGACCGCAGCAACGGACCTCGGTCCAGGTGCAGGACAATGGAGCCATGGCCGAGCAAAGTCTTTGGATGCAGAAGGTCGCCGCCGACCCCGGGCACTCCGCCTGGTACATCGACCGGCTCCGCGGCATGGCTCGCGCGGGCAACGACCTCGCCGGTGAAGCGCGCCTGGTCGACGCCATGGCCCCGCGCGGCGCGCGCATCCTCGACGCGGGTTGCGGACCCGGCCGGGTCGGAGCCGCGCTGGCCGCGGCCGGTCACGACGTCGTCGGGGTCGACGTCGACGCCGCGCTGATCGCGGCTGCCGAGCAGGACCATCCCGGGCCGCGCTGGATCGTCGGCGACCTGTCCGAACTCGAGCTGCGCGGGCACGGCATCACCGCGCCGTTCGACGTGATCGTGTGCGCCGGGAACGTGCTGCCGTTCCTGGCGCCGGGAACGCGTGGCGCCGTCCTGGCGAACTTCCGCGAACACCTCCCGGCCGAAGGGCGGCTCGCGGTCGGATTCGGGGCGGGCCGGGGATACGACTTCGACGAGTTCTTCGCCGACGCCGCGGCAGCGGGGCTCGGCACCGACCTCAAGTTGTCCACTTGGGACTTGCGCCCGCTCGCCCGGGACTCCGGATTCTTGGTCGCGGTGCTGAGCCCGGTCGGCGGTGACGTCGCGCAGAACAGCGCCTGATCAGCTCATCGAGGAGTTGACTCGCCGCTGAGGACCTCGGCGAGATGCAACGCCCGCCGGTTGCTGCCGTGTGCGATCTGCGTCCGGCAGCTGAACCCGTCGGCCAGCACCAGCGTGTCCGCATCGGTCTCGCGCAAGGTGGGCAGCAGGGAGTGCTCCGCGCACGCCATCGACACGTCGTAGTGCCCCTGCTCGAACCCGAAGTTCCCGGCCAGGCCGCAACAACCGGAGTCGAGCACGTTCGCGTCGACGGACGCCCGCTGCAGAATCGCGGTATCCGCGGCGAATCCGAGCACCGCGTGCTGGTGGCAGTGCGTTTGCACGACCGCGCTCGCACCGACCTCGGGAGGTCGCCAGTCCTGCGAGGCGTGCTCGCGCAACGCTTCGGCGAGCGTGCAGTATTGGGACCGCAACCGTTGCGCGTCTTCGTCGTGCGGCAGGATTTCGCGGGTGTCGGACCGGAAAACCGCGGTGCAGGACGGTTCCAGCCCGACCACGGGTGTTCCTGCCTCGAGCCAAGGGCGCAGCAGCCGGAGGGTGCGTCGCAGCACCCGCCGGGCCGTGTCCAGCTGACCGGTCGAGATCCACGTCAAGCCGCAGCAGACCGGCTTCGTCGGCACCGCCACGCGGAATCCCGCGCTCTCCAGCACTCCCACCGCCGCCCGCGCGATCCACGGCTCGAAGTGGTTGGTGAAGGTGTCCGGCCACAGCACCACCGCGTCGGAATCACCGGGGCGCGGCTCGGCGGAGTCCCGGTGGCGCCACTGCTGCTGGAAGCTCGCCCTGGCGAACCGAGGTGCTTCCCGTTCCGGCGTCACGCCCGCGAGCCGTTTGCCGAGCCGGGCCGCACCAGGTGCGTGCAAGGCGGCGTTGACCGGTCCGGGCGCCCATTGCGCGGCCTGTGCCAGCGCGGGAAGCCAGCCCAGCGAGTAGTGCGCGGCCGGACGTGGCCGGTGCCGGTAGTGCTGCGCGAGGAACTCCGCCTTGTAGCTGGCCATGTCGACACCGGTCGGGCAGTCCGACTTGCACCCCTTGCAGGCCAGGCACAGGTCGAGCGAGTCCTTGACGGCCTCGGAACGCCACCCGTCGCCGATCGGCGAATCGCTGTGGCCCTGCATCATCTCGAAGAGCAACCGCGCGCGCCCGCGCGTGGAATGCTCCTCTTCGCCGGTGGCCCGGTACGACGGGCACATCACGCCGCCCGTCGTGCTGCGGCAGTTGCCGATCCCGACGCAACGCATCACCGCCTGGTGGAAACTCGCGTCGTCATCGGGATATCCGAGGAACGTCGAGGAGTGCTCGGGCCGGTAATCCGGCCCGAGGCGGAGGTTCTCGTCCACCCGGTACGGCGCGATGACCTTGCCCGGGTTCATCCGGTTGGCCGGGTCGAAGATGTTCTTGACTTCGGCGAACGCCCGCACCACCGGATCGCCGAACATGATGCTGAGCATCTCGCCGCGGGCCTGGCCGTCACCGTGCTCCCCGGACAACGACCCGCCGTAGGACACGACCAGGTGCGAGGCCCGCCGCACGAACTCGCGGAAGTGGGCCACGCCCGGCCCGCTCTTGAGCCGGAACGGGATGCGGATGTGCACGCATCCGTGTCCGAAGTGGCCGTACAGCGCGGGGCGCTCGTAGTCGAACTCGCGGAACAGCGCGAGCAGATCGCGCAGGTAGTCGCCCAGCCGCTCGGGATGGACCGCGGAATCCTCCCAGCCTTCCCAGCTTTCCGGCATGTCCGGCGGGTTCGCGGTGGCACCGAGCCCGGCCTCCCGGGCCTTGAGCATCTGCGACTCGCGCTCGGGATCGTCGGAGACCGCGACGTCGGCGTCCTCAGTGGACTTGCCGATCCCCTCCAGCACGCGCGTCACCTGCCGGTCGGCCTCGTCCGCGGAGTTCCCTCCTGTTTGGACGAACAGCCAGCTCGATCCTTCCGGCAGCGACGCGAGCGATCCGGGGAACATCCCTTGCTCGCGGATGAAATGCGTCAGCTCGCCACCGACCGCTTCGAGCTGCAACGGGTCGCTGAGCGACAGCAGCGTCGGCACGTGATCGGCAGCCGCGGCGACATCGGCGTAGCCGAGCACGAGCATCGCGGTGCACGGCACGGTCGGGACGAGGTCGATCTCGGCGTGCAGCACCGTCGCGAGCGTTCCCTCGCTGCCCACCAGCAGCGCGGCGACGTTGAAGCCGTCCCCGGTCACCAGCGAGTCGAGGTTGTACCCGGACACCCGGCGCGGAATGTCCGGATATCGCTGCAGAATCTCGTTCCGGTAGCGGTCGCGGACGTCCCGGAGCCGCCGGTGCAGCTCGCCCCGCCGGCCTCCTTCGGCGATGACGGCCTCGAGTTCGCGCTCGGTCAGCGGACCCACCCAGCACCGCAACCCGTCGTAGGTCAGGATCTCCAGCCGCCGGACGTTGTCGACGGTCTTGCCGTACTTCTGGGCGCTCGCGCCGCACGAGTTGTTGCCGATCATGCCGCCGATCGTGCAGTGGCTGTGCGTCGCCGGCGCGGGCCCGAACTTCTCCCGGTGCGGCCCGAGGGCGCGGTTGAGCTCGTCGTAAACGATGCCGGGCTCGACCACGCAGCGATATCCGGACGGATCGACCGAAACCACGCCGTTGCAGTACTTCGTCCAGTCGATCACGATCGCGACGTTCGCGCATTGCCCGCCGAGGCTCGTGCCGCCGCCGCGGGAGAGCACGGGCGCGTCGTGCTCCCGGCACACGCGCACCGCCTGCGCTCCGGCCTCGACCGACCGCGGGACGACCACACCGATCGGGACCTGCCGGTAATTCGACCCGTCGGTCGAGTAAGCGCCCCGCGAGCCCGCGTCGAACCGGACCTCGGCGTCCACAGTGGTCCGCAGCGCATCTTCCAGTGCCGTGACGTCGACCCGCGGCACGCCGGGTAGTCCGGTCGCTACCATTTCGCCTCCTCGGCCCCACGACCTCGAGGCCGTGCGCGGTCTCCGGCGGCGCGGTGCGCGACCGCGCACCGCGCGTCCGCTCGCTCAGCGCCCGCTCGAACGGCCCGGCATGATCTCCTGGGCCTTGGACTTGGCGCCTTCCGCGACCACCGACCACGCCTCGGGATCGCCCTTGAGCAGCGCCGAAGCGACGTTCTCCATCTGGTCCCAGTTCGCCTGCGGCGGGATCGGCGGCACGGCCGGGTCGGTGACGAACTCGACCAGGCAAGGCCGGTCGGCTTGCAGCGCACGTCGCCACGCGCCCTCGATGTCGCCGGGCTCGTCGACCTTGATCCCGCGCAGCCCCAGGCTCTCGGCGTACTTGGCGTAGTCGAAGTCCGGCAACCGCTGGGAAGGCAGGAACTGCGGCGAACCGCTCATCGCTCGCAGCTCCCAGGTGACCTGGTTGAGGTCGCGGTTGTTGAGCACTCCGACGATCACCCGCGGGTCGTCCCAGTCCCGCCAATAGTGCGCGATGGTGATCAGCTCGTTGATCCCGTTCATCTGCATCGCCCCGTCGCCGACCAGTGCGAA
Organism: Saccharopolyspora sp.; assembly: GCF_017434145.1. Taxonomy (NCBI): domain Bacteria; kingdom Bacillati; phylum Actinomycetota; class Actinomycetes; order Pseudonocardiales; family Pseudonocardiaceae; genus Saccharopolyspora; species Saccharopolyspora sp. The sequence continues at coordinate 7,583 of NZ_JAFRFW010000509.1, forward strand.
CACCGGGCGATCGGGATGCGCGAACTTGGCTCCGGTCGCGTAGGGAGCGCCCGGGCCCATGGTCGCCAACGTGCCCGACAGCGAGGCGCGCATGTCGCCGCGGATCATCAGGTGCCGGGCGTACCAGTTCGCCGCAGAGCCCGAATCCGAGGTCAGGATGGAGTCGTCCGGCAGCAGCGGGGAGAGCTCGTGGAAGACCCGCTCCGGGTTGATCGGGTCGGCTTCGACGCCCGCCCGCCGTTCCATGACGTTGCGCCAGCTGCGCACGGTGCCCTCGACCTGCTCGCGCCAGGAGCGGTCCTGCTTGCGGTGCAACCGCGCGAGCAGCTCGCGCAGCGTCGCTCGCGCGTCTCCCAGCAGGTTCACCTCGAAGGGATAGCGCATCCCGATCATGGTCGGGTCGATGTCGATCTGCACCGCCCTGGCCTGGCCGTACTCGGGCAGGAACTGGCTGTAGGGGAAGCTCGCGCCCACCATCAGCAGCGTGTCGCAGTCCCGCATCAACTCCCAGGACGGCCGGGTGCCCAGCAGTCCGGACGCTCCGGTGACGTACGGCAGCTCGTCCGAGAGCACGTCCTTGCCCAGCAACGCCTTCGCGACACCGGCACCCAGCACGTCGGCCACCTCGACCACCTCGTCGACGGCGCCGTGCGCGCCCTGACCGATCATCATGGCCACCCGCTCGCCGGAGTTGAGGATCTCGGCGGCGTGGTCGAGGTCGGCTCGCCCCGGTGTCACGACCGAGTCCGACAGGCCGAGGCTGGAGGGCACCATCTTGAACGCGTGCGACGGAGCGGTGTACTCCAGGTCCTGGATGTCCCCGGGAATGATCACAGCGGTCACGGTGCGCCGGGCGCGAGCGGTGCGCATCGCCCGGTCCAGCACGTTCGGCAGCTGCTGCGGTGCCGTCACCTCTTGGACGTACTCGCTGGCCACGTCCTTGTACAGCGACTTCAGGTCGATCTCCTGCTGGTACGAGCCGCCCAGCGAGGTGCTGCCCTGCTGACCCACGATCGCCACGACGGGAACGTGGTCGAGCTTCGCGTCGTAGAGACCGTTGAGCAGGTGCACCGCACCGGGCCCTCCGGTAGCGATGCACACCCCGGTCTCCCCGGAGAACTTCGCGTAGCCGACGGCCTCGAAGGCGGCCAGTTCCTCGTGCCGCGCCTGGATGAACCGGGGATCGTCGCCCGCGCGCTGCCACGCGGCGAGGATCCCGTTGATCCCGTCACCGGCGTACGAGAAAACCTTCTCGACGCCCCACTCCCGCAACCGACGCAGTAGGTAGTCGGAGACCAACTCCGCCATGTCAGCACCCCGTATCGCCCGAGACGACAGTCGTCATTCAGTATCGCGATACCCGGACCACATCGGCCGAAACCCGCCGCGGGCGCTGGTGCGGTCGGTGTCGTGGCCAGCGGAAACTCGTCCGCAATGCGCAGGGCCGGTTAGGCCGATTCGTCGTCACCGAGATACCAGAACCGTTGGACCGGCAAGTTCGTGCTGTTCCCGGCCGGGACTCTCATTTCGTCCGGATGAGCCGCTACTCAAGGAATCCGGCGTCCAGCCGGTATTTCGGTTTGCACTGCCAGCCCGGCGAGCATGTGGACCCACGTTTATCGCGCGGTCCTTCGGTCTAACCAGCGGTACCGCGCGGCCCGGAAGGAGTCCGCGCGGCGACTTCTCCCACGAACTTCACGCCCGCGCGAGCTGCTCTTCGAGCTGGGCCTTGGTCATCTTCGAGCGGCCCTTGATGCCACGCGCCTTGGCGTCGGCGTAGAGCTGGGCCTTGGTGCGCCCGCCGGGGCCGTACCGGTTGCCGGAGCGGATCCCGCCGCGACGCGGAGCGGGGATGTCCTCCATCGAGGTCTTGCTCTGCCGGCTCGCCTCACCGCTGCGGGCGCGCTGCTTGTTCACCGTGCGCGCCGCGATTTCCTCGGCACGACCGCGGCTGGCGCCGCGCTGCTCCTGGGAAGCTTCAACGTGCTCGTACTGGCGGTCGGCCTTGTCGCTCCACTCCTGTTCGCGCGGATTGCGGCGTTGCCGCCGAGAGGTCTGTCGTGGCATCGATTCCTCCTCAAGCAGACCGTGCACTCCCCAACGGCCTTCCCGGTGCACCTTCGGCTAAACCCGGCGGCTCATCCGCACTACCGCTCGAAGTCGACCTCGTCGAGCCGGGTCTGCACGCTCCGGCCGCTTTCCCAGGAGTTCGCGCCCGGCGCCACCTGCGGCGTCGGAATGTCGGCCCGGTTGCGCCGCTTGCCGGGTGCGGAGATGCCGAGCGCGCGATCGCGGTCGCGGATCGACGCCTCGTCGGCCTGCCCGTCCGCGGTGAACGCCATCATCAATTGCGGAATCCCGTACGGGAAGTCGTCGCGATCGTACTGCCAGGTGTGGAACGTCTTCCCGTAGGTTCTGACCAGATCTTCGAAGTAGGTTTTCTCCGCGATGTCCGGAATTCCCGGAGCGGCCAGGATGCCGGACTTGACCTCGTAGTCGTGGCTGTGCCACAGCCGCTTCTCGTCTTCGGGCAGTTCGCGGAAGCGGTCCTCGCCGATGATGTACTCGATACCGATCAGCCGGGCATCGGGCGCGTTGCGGTCGAAGATGACGCACTGGTGCAGGTCGTGGCGCAGGTGGACGCAGAAGTGCGACGCCTGCACCTGCCTGCCCATTTCATCGGCGTACATGTGGAAGCCGTTGAGGTAGGTGCTCATCGCCTCCAGCGGATACTTCGGCTGCAGCACGCCCGCCGCCAGGTCGAGGGCCCGATGCTTCGCGGAATGCCCCTTGCCGATCTTGGCCAGCGTCGCCGCCTTGCGGCCGAGCGTGATGCCGACCGTGGTCACCACCCCGAGGGCCACACCGAAACCGACGGCTCCGGCCGTCCCTCGGCCGGAGTCGCACGAGCAGCGGGTGGATGCCATGCACCGGGCCTACCCGGGCGCCTCGGACGTTACGCGCCGGACCGCCGGTGGGTTCGCGGCCGTCCGAGCTCAGTGTTGTGGGTCGGCGACGCTCAATGCCCGGATGAAGGCCGGTCGACGCCGCGTCGGCAGGTAGTCGAGCGAAGCGAGACCGGCCCGGGCCGCACAGACCTGACAGATGCGGCGGCCGTCGTCGGGCGGCATCTCGGCACGAAGGGCGTGGACCGGGCCGTGCACCTCGCACCCGCAGTGCGCATGCGGGACTTCACCGCCCGACACGGGGATGTGCCACACGGGTTCGCGGATGCTGGAGACCCACTGCGGCAGCTGTCGATCAGTCACAACCTGAGTTCTCGGCTAGATGGACGAAACCTATAGGTTGTGCAGCCTAGTGCTGGCCTAAGACTGATGCGACCCCCCTGGGTGCGAGGACAATGCATCGACGTCCGTCCACCACCCGACCGGAAAGAAGTGACCGACATGACCAGGCCGTCCACCACCTTCGAAGGTCTGCACGAGTGGTTGCGCTCCGCGCGGGAGGAAGCCGCGGTGCAGGTCGATCACGACAACCGCACCGTGCAGCTGTTCGGCTATCCGGAGGTCTACACCGCGCTGACCGAGACCGGCGACTTCTCCTCCGATCTCAACGAGCTCGCGCCCCGGAGCACGCAGGGCGACGTCTTCGCCGAAGGCAACTTCATCAACCTCGACCCTCCGCGGCACGACCGGCTGCGCGGGCTCGTCAGCAGGGCGTTCACCCCCAAGGTGATCGCGGGGCTGCAACCGCGGATCACCGAGGTCACCGACGGACTGCTCGCGGCAGCGGGCACCGAGTTCGACGTGGTCGACGCGCTGGCCTACCCGTTACCGGTGATCGTGATCGCGGAGCTGCTGGGCATCCCGACCGACGACCGCCCGCTGTTCCGGAAATGGGCGGACACGCTGCTGTCCCAGCAGGCCGGGGACTTCAGCCAAGAGCAGCTGGAGCGCACCCGCGCACAGGTCGAGCCGACCATGCGGGAACTGAACGAGTACCTGCTCGGGCACATCCGCGCTCGCCGCGCGGCCCCTGTCGACGATCTGACCAGCCAACTCACCGCGGCGGAGGCGGATGGACGGGCGCTGACCGACGGAGAGATCATCGGGTTCGCCGGACTGCTGCTCATCGCGGGCCACATCACCACCACCGCGCTGCTGGGCAACAGCATCCAGATCATGAACGAGCACCCCGAGATCGCCGGGCAACTGCGCGCGGACCGGGAGCTCATCCCGCAGGCCGTCGAGGAGTTCCTGCGCTATCGGTCGCCGTTCCCCATGGTCGGCAGGCGCACTACGCGGGAGCTGTCCATCGGCGGGGTGTCGATTCCGCAGGACTACATGGTTCTCCCGTGGCTGGCCTCGGCCAACCGCGACGCGAGCCATTTCGACGCACCGGACACAGTGGACATCCACCGCAAGCCGAACAAGCACCTGTCCTTCGGCAAGGGAATTCACTTCTGCATCGGCGCCCCACTCGCCCGCCTGGAGGCGAAGGTGGCGCTGAACCGGCTGTTCGACCACTACCAGCACATCGACGTGGTCGGCGGCGAGTTCTTCGACGCCAAGACCATGGTCGCCGCCAAGCAGCTCGCGGTGCAGGCCAGGCCACGCTGACCACAGCCGTGCACACCGGCGTCGACCCGCACATACTCGCTGCAGGATCACGCGGGAAGGAGTCGAGATGGCACCCCAATTCTCAGTCGGCGACCACGTCGAATGGAATTCCGAAGCGGGCTACGTCTCGGGCGTCATCATCGAGAAGCACACCGAAGACGTCGAATACAAGGGCCACACGCGCCGCTGCAGCCCGGACGACCCGCAGTACGAGATCAAGAGCGACAAAACATCTCACGTCGCCATGCACAAAGGCGACGCGCTGACGAAACTGTAAGCGCGTGTATTCTTTGCGGACCGGACGCCGTGGGCGTACCCACCGGCACTTTCGACTTCCGTTTCCCGGTGCCGACCTTCGTGCTGACCCGCAGTTGTCAGCGCGCTAACACCTAACGCCGCCCAACACACTCCGAGCCACCAATTTCGCATACACCTACGCGGCATCTGCCAGCAGCCGATCAAGTCGGTCCTCGAAGTCGCAAACTTCATTCACCCGAAGGTCAACCGTCCACTCGCTGCTATCGAACGCTGCAATCCTCGCCATTTCCTCGCCTGCGCAAATAGCTCGGATCTCCCCGTTCGTCACCTGAACCAATCCGTCGGCAAGGTTCACCAAGTCGGACCATGCCAGCACGTAGGGCACTGCATCGACCTTCTCGTCGAACTCGTCCCAAGACATGCCATACGGCAACGAACCAGTGCCCTCCAGATCATGAATCCGCCACTCCCAGCAATTATCGCCAACAAGCCGGAGAATGTCCTTGAGACCGATCAGCCGTCCATTGGAGGGCCACATCGGAAACACTCTGGCCACCATTATGAACCTCCAACGGGACCGCGAGCACGGACGCTCAAACACGCCACACTGACATGCACCAAGCGACTCCCCTGTCTCTTTCATCAGCATGATCCGTAGGTACCGACTTCAGCCTGCAAGACCGAGTCAGATTGGCAAGCGAATTTTCGCTCCCTAGCGTTCGCTTACGAAGCGAGATTCGAGACGATCGGTTGCGCAGACACGGAAAGCGAATCAAAAGCACGACGCAAAATCAAATATAATGCTCCAAACGCATGTTCAACTGACGCAAGGCGGCTGAATGCAGCTCTTCGATGAACAAGCTGACGCAATCGTCCACCTCGCGCAGCGTATGCAGCCCGCTCCACTTGTCGGGCTCGAAAGCAGATCCCACGCGCCACCTGTCGTCGAGCTTTTCGATCCGTACGGCCCCGCGCTCATCAAACGA
>NZ_JAFRFW010000510.1:0-3618 GCF_017434145.1 Saccharopolyspora sp.
ACGCCGATGCCGCCGGAACGCGCCGCCGCCGCACTGCTGCGGGCGATGACGCAGGACGACCCGCTGCTGGCCGTCGCGGACGTCGACTGGGAGCGGTTCACCGCCGCCTTCGGCTCCCGCCCGCTGGTCGCCGACCTGCCCGAGGTGCGGGCCGCGCGGCCCGCGGACTCCGAACGGCCCGCACTCGCCGCGAAGCTGGCCGAACTGCCGGAGTCCGGGCACCGCACCGCCGTGCTGGAGCTGCTGCTGGCCCAGGTCGCGGCCGTGCTCGGGCACGCGGGCGGGGCGGCGATCGACCCCGAGCGGGCCTTCAGCGACCTCGGGTTCGACTCACTGACCACTGTGGAGCTGCGCAACGCGCTGTCCGCCGCCACCGGCCTGGACTTGCCCGCGACCCTGGTCTTCGACCACCCGACTCCGGTGCTGCTGGCGGATTTCCTGCTCGGCGAGCTGCTGGGCGAGCTGCCCCGGCAGGCTCCGGGCAATGCCGCGCGGCCGGGCGACGACGATCCGATCGCCGTGGTCGGCGTCGCGTGCCGCTTTCCCGGCGGAGTGCGTTCGCCGGAAGACCTGTGGACGCTGCTCGCCGGCGGCGGCGACGCGATCGGACCGTTCCCCGCGGACCGCGGCTGGGACCTGTCCGCGCTCGCCGGTAGCTCGGCCACCCAGCAGGGCGGATTCCTGGACGGCGCAGCGGATTTCGACGCCGGGTTCTTCGGCATCTCGCCGCGGGAGGCGCTCGCGATGGACCCGCAGCAGCGGTTGCTGCTGGAGACCACCTGGGAGGCGCTGGAGCGCGCCGCGATCGATCCGGAGCGGCTGCGCGGCAGCGACACCGGAGTGTTCGTCGGCACCAACGGGCAGGACTACGCCGAGCTGCTGCGCAAGGCCGCCGCGGACGTCGCGGGGCACGTCGCCACCGGGAACACCGCCAGCGTCATGTCCGGCAGGCTCTCCTACACCCTCGGACTGGAAGGCCCGGCCGTCACGGTCGACACCGCCTGCTCGTCCTCGCTGGTGGCGCTGCACTGGGCGTCGACCGCGCTGCGCGGTGGGGAGTGCTCGCTGGCGCTGGCCGGAGGCGTGTCGGTGATGTCCGGACCGGACTCGTTCGTCGAGTTCAGCACGCAGAGCGGGCTCGCCCCGGACGGGCGCTGCAAGGCGTTCTCCGCCGATGCCGACGGCACCGCCTGGGCGGAAGGCGCCGGAATCCTGGTGCTGGAGCGGCTTTCCGACGCGCAGCGGCACGGCCACGAGGTGTGGGGTGTGCTGCGCGGCGGGGCGGTGAACCAGGACGGCGCGTCGAACGGGCTCACCGCCCCGAACGGTCCCGCCCAGCAGCGGGTGATCCGGCGCGCGCTGGACGATGCCGGGCTCGATCCGTCCGATGTGGACGTGGTGGAGGCGCACGGCACCGGAACCGCCCTCGGCGACCCGATCGAGGCGCAGGCGCTGCTGGCCACCTACGGGCGGGAGCGGGCCGAACCGTTGCTGCTCGGCGCGGTGAAATCCAACCTCGGGCACACCCAGGCCGCCGCCGGTGTGGCCGGGGTGATCAAGGTGCTGCTCTCCATGCGCCACGGCGAGCTGCCGTCGACGCTGCACGTCGGTGAACCGTCCTCGCACGTGGACTGGTCCGCCGGCGCGGTGGAGCTGCTCACCGAGGCGCACGAATGGCCGGAGGGTTCGCGACCGCGCCGCGCCGGGGTTTCCGCGTTCGGTGTCAGCGGCACCAACGCGCACCTGATCATCGAGCAGGCGCCTGTCGTGGCCGACGAGCGCCCGGCCGCGGTGGTGGATCCGCAGGTCGTGCCGTGGCCGGTGTCGGCCCGATCGCGGGCAGCGCTGGACGCCCAGATCGACCGGATCACCGCTTTCGTTGCAGGGAGCGGGGATTCCGCAGCGGACATCGGCTGGACGCTCGCCACCGGGCGTGCCGCGTTGCGCCACCGAGCAGTCCTGCTGTCCACACCGGACGGGTTGCGCGAGGTGGCCCGCGGCGTCGCGGAACCCCGCGGTGGCCGAACCGCGTTCGTCTTCTCCGGCCAGGGCTCGCAACGCGCGGCCATGGGCCGTGAGCTCTACGGTCGATTCCCGGTGTTCGCCGAGGCCCTGGACGACGTGCTGGCGCACTTGGAGCCGGAACTCGACGGGTCGCTGCGGGAGGTGCTGTTCGCCGAGCCGGGTTCGGACCTCGCAGCCGAGCTGGATGAGACCGGCCGCACCCAGCCCGCGCTGTTCGCGCTGGAGGTCGCGCTGTTCCGGCTCGCCGAATCCTTCGGCGTGGAACCGGATTTCGTCGCCGGGCATTCCATCGGCGAGCTGTCCGCCGCACACGTGGCGGGGGTGCTCTCGCTGCCCGACGCGGCGAAGCTCGTCGCCGCTCGCGCTCGGCTCATGCAGGCGCTTCCGCGGGGTGGCGCGATGATCTCCGTTCAAGCCACTGAGGACGAACTGCGACCGCTGCTGACCGAGCAGGTTTCGCTGGCCGCGCTCAACGCACCGGACTCCGCGGTCGTCGCGGGCGAAGCCGAGGCCGCGCGCGGAGTCGCCGAGCGGTTCGCCGCGCAGGGCCGCAAGACCCGCGAACTCACCGTCAGCCACGCGTTCCACTCGCCGCTGATGGAGCCGATGCTCGCCGATTTCCACCGCGTCGCTTCGGAAATCACCTTCCACGCCCCGCGCATTCCGCTGATCTCCAACCTGACCGGCGCGATCGCCGAACCGGAGCAGCTGTGCACGCCGGAGTACTGGGTGCGGCACGTGCGCGAGGCCGTGCGGTTCGCCGACGGAGTCCGTGCGCTGCACGAGGCGGGCGTTCGCCGGTTCGTCGAACTCGGCCCGGACGGCGTGCTCGCAGGCCTGGTGCAGCAGACTCTCAGCGACCAGGCGCCGCTGGCGGTGGCCGTCCTGCGCAAGGACCGCGGCGAAGAACTCGCTGTCGCCACGGCACTTTCCCAGTTGCACACCGACGGGGTGCGGATCAGCTGGGCGGAGTTCTTCGCAGGCACCGGGGCGCGCCGAGCCGACCTGCCCACCTACGCGTTCCAGCGCGAGCGGTACTGGCCGGAGGTTCCCGTCGCGGCGGCCCCGGCGGCTGCGTCGGACACCGAGTTCTGGTCCGCAGTGGAACGCGCGGACCTGGACGAACTCTCCGCTGCGTTGAACGTGGACGGTGCCGCGCTGGCCGGAGTGCTGCCCGCGCTGTCTTCCTGGCGGCTTCAGCGCCGCGATCAGTCCGTTGTGGACGGATGGCGGTATGGGATCAGCTGGCGGCCGTTGCCGGTTTCCTCCGGCGAACCGCGCGGTGCGTGGGTGCTGCTCGCGGACCCGACCGACGAGTGGATCCCCGCGGTGCGCACGGTGCTGCCGGACGCGGAGTTCGTCGCGGCCTCCCGCGGCGAGCTGCCCGAGCTTCCGGGCTGCGCCGGAGTGGTCTCGCTGCTGGACATCGACCCGGCCGAGCTGCTGCGCGCGCTGGCGGAGCGCGGCTGCAACGCGCCGGTGTGGTTCGTGACCCGCGGCGGTGTCGCAGTCGGACGTGCTGAGCAGCCCGGCTCCCACGCCGAACGGTGGGGTAGCGGCCGGGTAGCCGCGCTGGAGCATCCGCAGCGCTGG
>NZ_JAFRFW010000511.1:0-4356 GCF_017434145.1 Saccharopolyspora sp.
TCCGCGTCCAGCGCGGCCTGCACCAGCCGCAACGGCCCGGACAGCTGCGCGGGGACCGGTGAATCGCCCGGTTCCACGGCGCTGAGCAGCGAAACTACGCCTGCGATCTCCTTGTCCTCGGTGGATTTCCGCAGTTCGAGGGCAAGTTCGTCGCGATGCTGCGCGCCCACCGGCAGCACCACGGTGCCCTCGCCGAGCGCGTCCACCAACTCGGCGACCCGCCCGCCGTGCGAATCCGGCACCGCGACGAGCCAGGTGCCCGCGACCGGTTCGGGCGCGTCGAAGCGGCTCCAGCCGATCCGGTAGCGCAGCGCGTCCACTGCCGAGCGATGCCGCGATCGCTCCCGCCACCCGGCCAGCGCGGGCAGTACCTCGTCGAGCGCCGCGCCGTCCACGCCCAGCCGCTCGGCCAGCGGGCCGGACTCGCCGCGCTCGACCAGCTCCCAGAACTCCGCGTCCACCTCGCCACCGGAAGGCTTGCGCGGGGTGAGCCAATAGCGGCGGTGCTGGAACGGGTAGGTCGGCAGTTCCACCACACCACCGGGGTCACCGGTGAACAGCGTCGTGAGGTCCACCGGAGCGCCGTGCGTCCACGCCTCGGCCAGGGACACCAGCAGCCGTCGCGGCCCACCGTCGTCACGGCGCAGCGTGCCCAGCACGGCAATCGGGTCCGGACAGGACTCGTCCACCGTCTCGGAGATCGCGTTCGCCAGCACCGGGTGCGCGCTGGTCTCCACGAAGACCCGGTGCCCGTCGCCCAGCAGCGCCCGGGTGGCCTCCTCCATGCGCACGGTGTGCCGCAGGTTCGTGTACCAGTAGTCGGCGGTGAGTTCCGCGGTGTCGATGCGCTGGCCGGTCACCGTGGAGTAGAACGGGACGGTCGCCGGCCGCGGACTGATCGCTGCGAGCGTGTCGGCGAGTTCTTCCCGGACCTGCTCGACGTGCGGGCCGTGCGAGGCGTAGTCCACCGCGACCGTGCGGGCGCGCACGGCGCGACCCTCGCACTCGGCGATCAGCGCGGCCAGCGCATCCGGCTCGCCCGAGACGACGACCGCGGACGGGCCGTTGACCGCGGCGAGCGCTATCCGGCCCTCGTGCGGCTCGATCAGCTCCACGGCCCGCTCGGCGGACGTCGCCAGCGAGACCATTCCGCCCTGCCCGGCCAAGGCCAGCAAAGCCTTGCTGCGCAACGCGACCACGCGTGCTGCGTCCTCAAGGGACAATGCTCCGGCGACGTGCGCGGCGGCGATCTCCCCCTGCGAGTGGCCGATGACGGCACGCGGCTCGGTGCCGTGCGCGCGCCAGACCTCGGTGAGAGCGACCATCATCGCGAACAGCGCGGGCTGCACCACGTCCACGCGCTCCGCGACGTCCTCGGGCACCTCGCCGGAGAGCACCGCGCGCAGCGAGAAGTCCACGAACGGCGCCAGCGCCCGCTCGCAATCGTCGATCTTCGCGGCGAAGACCGCAGAGGTGGCCAGCAGTTCGCGGCCCATGCCCGGCCACTGCGAACCCTGGCCGGGGAACACGAAAACCGGGCCGGTGCCGCCGCAATCGGTGCCCTGCACCAGGTTCGCCGCGCCGGCGCCCGCGGCGAGCGCCGCGAGACCGCCGCGGAATTCTTCCCGGCCTTCGTCGGGTTCGCCTGCCACGGGTTCGCCTGCCCCGAGGACGACGGCGCGGTGCTCGAAGGTTCCGCGCGTCGTCAGCAGCGCCAAGCCCGTCCCGGCGGGGTCCGCATCGAGCGGCAGCCGCCTCGCCTGCTCGCGCAACGCGGCCTCGGACCGGGCGGACAGCGCCCACGGCAGCACCTCGTGCACCGGCGCGATCCCGCTCGCTGGCCCCGCCTGCTCCTGCTCGTCCGGTACCGCCTGCTCCAGGATCACGTGCGCATTGGTGCCGCTGATGCCGAACGCCGAGACCGCGGCCCGCCGCGGCCGGTCGGACTCCGGCCACTGCCTGGCTGCCGTGAGCAGCTCGAGCTCGCCACCGGACCAGTCGACGTGCGCCGACGGCGTCTCCGCGTGCAGCGTCTTCGGCAACGTGCCGTTCCGCAGCGCCAGCACCATCTTGATGACTCCCGCGATACCGGCGGTGGCCTGCGTGTGGCCGATGTTGGACTTCAGCGAACCCAGCCGCAGCGGCTCGTCCCGGCCGGTGCCGTAGGTCGCCTGCAACGCCTGCGCCTCGATCGGATCGCCCAGCGCGGTGCCGGTGCCGTGCGCTTCGACGGCGTCCACATCGGACGGCCCGAGCCCGGCGTTCGCCATCGCCTGGCGGATGACCCGCTGCTGCGCGGGACCGTTCGGCGCGGTGAGGCCGTTGGAGGCACCGTCCTGGTTCGTCGCCGAGCCGCGCAGCACCGCCAGCACCGGATGCCCGTTGCGACGCGCTTCCGACAGCCGCTCCAGCACCACCACGCCGACGCCCTCGGCCAGGCTCATCCCGTCCGCGCCATCGGCGAACGCCTTGCACCGGCCATCCACCGACAGCGCGCCGAGCCTGCTGAACCCGAGGAAGTCCTGCGGTCCGGACAGCACCGTCGAGCCTCCGGCCAGCGCCAGCTCGCTCTCCCCGCTGCGCAGCGACTGCGCCGCGAGGTGCAGCGCGACCAGCGAGGCCGAGCAGGCGGTGTCCACCGTGACGGCCGGGCCGCCGAGCCCGAGCAGGTAGGCGATCCGGCCGGAGAGCACGCTGGCCGCCGCGCCGGTGATGAACTGCCCCTCGGTGCCGTCGCCGATGCCGAACGCACTGGCGCTGTAGCCCTGGTGGCTGGCACCGATGAAGGTGCCGGTCGCGCTGCCGCGCAGCCGCTCGGGAGCGATACCGGCGCGCTCCAGCGCCTCCCAGCCGGTTTCCAGCAATAGTCGCTGCTGCGGGTCCATCGCCTGCGCCTCGCGTGGCGAGATCCCGAAGAACCCCGCGTCGAAACCGGCCGGATCGTCCAGGAATCCGCCGCGCACCGAGTAGGTGCGACCCGCCCGCTCGGGGTCCGGGTCGTAGAGCCCGTCGGCGTCCCACCCGCGATCAGCGGGCATTTGCGAGGTCACGTCGGCGCCGTCCAGCAGCAGCCGCCACAGCTGCTCCGGCGTGGTGGCCCCGCCCGGGAACCGGCAGCCCATGCCGACGATCGCGATCGGCTCGTCCGGGTCGGCGCTGGCGCGGGCGACCGCGGCCCGCTGCGACCCGGAGATCTCGCCGTCCAGGAACTCCGCCAGCGCCGCCGGGGACGGGTGGTCGAACACCGCGGTCGTAGGCAGCGTCCGGCCGGTCGCGCGCACCAGCCGATTGCGCAGTTCGACCGCGGTGACCGAGTCGAAGCCGAGCTCGCGGAACGCCCGCCGCTCGGCCGGTTGCAAACTGCCGGTGTGCCCGAGCACCGCGGCGGCCTGCCCGCGCACCAGCTCCAGCAGGGTCCGGCGCCGCTCGTCGGCGGACATCGCGCGGATCCTCGCGGCGAAGCCACCGGCCTCCGGTTCCTGCTGCGGCGCGGCCGCCCGGATCTCCGGACTCTCGTCGAACAGCCGCGATTCCCGGGATGCGGTGAAGATCTGGTGGTACGGCGCCCAGTCCACATCGGTCAGCGCGAGCACCCCGGCGTCGGCGTCCAACGCCCGCTTCAGCGCGGTGAACGCCACCTCCGGGTCGAGGACGCGCAGGCCGGTCCGGCGCACACCGTGCCGGTCGGCTTCGGCCAGCTCCGGCGAGTCCGGCCATTTGCCCCAGTGCAGCGACGTCGCGGTGGCTCCGCGCGCGCGACGGTTCTCGGCGAGCGCGGAGAGGTAGGCGTTGCCCGCCGCGTAGGCCGCGTGCGCGCGGCTGCCCCACATGCCCGCGATCGAGGAGTAGAGCACGAAGGCGTCGACGTCATCGTCCAGCAGCTCGTCCAAGTGCCGCGCGCCGGTGACCTTGGCGTGCACGGTGCTGATGAAGTCCTGAAGCGTCGTGCTCTCGATCGTGTGCAGGTCGATGACGACCGCGGCGTGCACGACGGTGCGGATCTCGTGGCCTTCGGCGCGCAGCCGGTGGAGCAGCGCCGCCACGGCCTCGCGGTCGGTGACGTCGCAGGCTTCGACGGTGGCGGTGGTGCCTCGCTCGGCGAGCTCGGCGACCAGCTCCGGCATTCCTTCGGCGTCCAGGCCGCGCCGCGAAGTGAGCACGATGTGCTCCGCGCCCTGCCCGGCCAGCCAGCGCGCCAGGTCCGGCGCGATCGCCCCGGTCCCTCCGGTGATCAGCGCGGTGCCGCGCGGAGTCCAGTCGCGCACCGGCTGCGGCGCGGCGCGCACGATCCGGCGGCCGAACAGCTCGGTCCGGATCGCCAGCTGGTCCTCGCCGCCCCGGCCGCGCAGCGCCGCA
>NZ_JAFRFW010000047.1:0-1562 GCF_017434145.1 Saccharopolyspora sp.
AGCAGCGCGGCGGCCTTGGCTGGCACGTCCCCGTTCACGCCGACCGCGGCCGCGACCCGGAGCTTGCCCGCCCCGTCCAGCGCCGGGGCGTAGACCTCCGCGCGCAGCGAACCGCGCTGGGTGAGCACGCCCGCCAGCTTGCCCTCGGCGTCCACCGCGATCGCGAGCTGCCTGCCCTGCCGGTGCAGCTGCTCGAAAACCTCGCGGGGTTTGGTCTCCAGCGGCAGCACCACGGGGTTGCGATCGGCGACCTCGCCGACGCGGGCGAACCGGTCGACCCCGGTGCAGGCGGCCTCGTCGGCCACCCCGACCGGGCGGCCGTCCTCGTCGACGACGACCACCGCGCCGTGCGCGCGCTTCGGCAGCAGGTTGAGCACGTCGGTCACCGCGTCGTCGGGGCGCAGCACCAGCGGCGTGTCCCAGACGGGATGCCGCTCCTTCACCCAGGAAACGATCTCACCGACCGCGCTCGGCGCGACGTCTTGCGGGAGCACCACGAGACCGCCGCGGCGAGCGACGGTCTCGGCCATCCGGCGGCCCGCGACGGCGGTCATGTTGGCGACCACGATCGGCAGCGTCGTGCCCGAGCCGTCACCGGTGGCGAGGTCCACGTCGAACCGCGACTCCACGCCGGAGCGGCCGGGCGCGAGGAACACGTCGTCGTAGGTCAGGTCGGTGGTGGGCTGCTGCCCGTTCAAGAACTGCACAAGGCTCCACGATACGTGCCGGAGGTCGTGCGCAGGCCGGGTTCGCCGACCGTGGTCGTTCGCGGCGAAGAATCGAACCGGGCGGCCAGGCCGCAACGGGCTCAGCACCACATCGAGTGACTAGATCATCCTTGCCGTCTCGCTGGTGAGCTCTCTAATATGGCCGTAGCCGCGCTCTGCTGGGGCGTGGAAGTAAGCCGGGACCCCCCGCCGTACGGTGGGACCCCGGCCTCTGCGCTTCTCCGGGCCCTTTCTCTCCCGGGCTTTCACGCTTTGACCGACAAGACGGTCGAGCTGTCACCGAACTGCTGCAAGTAGTCATCGTCGCCGCGCTCGGCGGCAAGCGCCGCCCCGCAGGCGATGTCGGGCAGCCACAGCAGAGGCTCGTTCTTCGGCGGTCCGAACGAGACGTGCAGGCGCTCGCCGATGAGTTTCTTCCGGCGGCAGGCGTCGACCATGTCGATGTCGTGCTTGTTGTTGCGCCGCTGCCTCGTCTCGAGGAGTACCTGTTCAGCGCCTGCGGATTCGAGCTCCGGGAGCAGCGCTTCCAAGCACTTGCGGCGACCCCGCTCAGCCTGGAGCGAAGCGCTTCGCGCGACTACCGAGATGTGCCGCGCCGTTAAGGTCCCGACCGTCTTGGCCAGATGCAGCCGGCGAACAGCGTCCGCGTCGTACCAATGCAGTTTGCCCGGGCCGGACTGCAAAGCGTGTAGGGCATCGCGGATGGTTTCCGCTTCGGTCAGGTCGACGAGGCTGGCGGTGAGGATGTACACGCCGAGCGGGAGGTCGTAGGACTCGTCGGCGTAGGCGGCGAGGAACACGACCGGAATAAGATCGAGAACGCGAGTTCGAGAG